>CAYTJS010000005.1:0-28363 GCA_964438115.1 uncultured Iamiaceae bacterium | reverse complement strand
GCTCGGGGGCCACCACGGCGTAGGTCATGCCGAAGCTGGTGTCGGGGCGGGTGGTGAAGACCTCGAGGGCCAGGCCGTCGTCGCGTCCGGCGATCGGCAGGCGGAAGGTGGCGCCCTCGGAACGACCGATCCAGTTGCGCTGCATGGTCTTGACCCGCTCAGGCCAGTCCAGGCCCTCCAGGTCGTCCAGCAACTGCTGGGCGTAGGCGGTGATGCGGAAGAACCACTGCTCGAGGTTGCGCCGCTCGACCAGGTCGCCGGAGCGCTCGCAGGTCCCGTCCCCCAGCACCTGCTCGTTGGCCAGCACCGTCTGGCACCCCGGACACCAGTTGACCGGCGCCTCGGCCCGGTAGGCCAGGCCCGCCTCCAGGAACCGCTTGAAGATCCACTGGGTCCAGCGGATGTAGGAGGGGTCGTGGCTCTTCACCACCCGGCGCCAGTCGTAACTGGCGCCCAGCCGGCGCAGCGACGAGGTCAGCTCCTCGATCTTGGCGTCGGTGAAGGGGCGGGGGTGCGTGCCCGTCTTGATGGCGGCGTTCTCGGCCGGGAGACCGAAGCTGTCGAAGCCGATGGGCGAGAGCACCGCCTGGCCGTTCATCGTGCGGTAGCGCACCAGCAGGTCGCCGAAGGTGTAGTTGCGCACGTGGCCCATGTGCGCCGGCCCGCTCGGGTAGGGGTACATGCACAGCACGTAGGACGGGGGCCGCGGGTCGTCGTTGTCGACCTCGTAGGTGCCCTCCTCGAGCCACCGCGCCTGCCAGGCGGCCTCGATGGTCTGCGGGTCGTAGGGCTCACTCATCGCCGTGGATCGTACCGACGCCACCTCCCCGCTCCGGAGGACGTTCCTGTCACCAGTGGTGGGGAGGATGGGACGATGTGCCACGTATGCGGAGAGCTTGAGTCGATCCGGTCGCGGGTTGGTAACCTGCTGGCCGATCACGGGGCTGTAGCTCAGTCTGGTAGAGCGCCTGCATGGCATGCAGGAGGTCGAGGGATCGATGCCCTTCAGCTCCACGGTCAAGGGACGATCCCGTCACTCCTGGTGGCGGGATCGTTCGCGTTCGGAGGCCTGATCGCCGGTGAGGGCAGCTTCTACGCCAGTACCACTGGCGAACGCTTCCGCGATGGCTCCCCGCGGCGCCGGTTCGTGTTCCAGCTCCACATGGCCCGTCGAGACCGACCCCTACTGCTCGGTCTGCGAGCCGTCCTGGGCTTCGGCTCGATCAGCGATCGGCCCGGCAAGGGAAGGGGCCAACCGACCTCGCTGCTGACCATCAACTCTCGCCGGGCCCACACCACCGCCACCATCCCGTTCATGGAGACGTTCCTGCTCCCGTCAGCGAAGCGGCATCAGTTCGAGGCATGGCGGGACGACCTTCTGACCTACGAGCGGGAGCACCCCCGTCGGATGGGTCGCTCGATCTGCTCGGAGCCCGGCTGCGTTGGGCTGGTCCGCGGCCGGGGGCTCTGCCGGCGGCACTACTACCGTGCGACCGGCTGGTGAGATCGCCGCCTTCGTCGGCGGGTTCGTCGCCGGCGAGGGCTGCTTCACCCGGCCGACGCCCACCCGGTTCCGATTCTCCGTGCACCTCGGCGCCGTCGACCTGGAGCTGTGCGAATCCCTCCGCTGCTGGCTCGGCGTGGGCCACGTCAACCGGTATCCGAGGCGTCGGCCCCACTTCGACGACGAGGCCGTCTACGCGATCGATTCCGCGGTCGACCTGGTCGAGGTGATCGTGCCGTTCATGGACGAACACCTGCCGCCGTCACACAAGCGCCGGCAGTACCTCGCCTGGCGGACGGCGTTGCTCGACCACTGGGAACACCGGGCCCGTCGGCCCGGTGTGAGCCGTGCCGTCGGCTCGTGAGCTCAGCCGGCGTCGACCTCGGCAGCCGCGTCGTCCACGGCGGTCCAGTCGAGGGTGGGGACGTCGGACCAGAGGCGTTCGAGCTGGTAGTAGTCCCGCTCCTCGGCGTGGAACACGTGGACGACGAAGTCGCCGTAGTCCAGGAGGACCCAGCGCAGGGCGTCGAGGCCCTCGATGCGCAAGGGCTTCAGGCCCTGGGCCCGCCCGACCTGCTCCTCGACCTCCTCGGCGATGGTGCGCACCTGGCGGGGGTTGGCCCCCGAGGCGATGACGAACCAGCCGGTGATGGAGAGCACGTCGCCCACGTCGAGGACCACCACGTCGGCGGCCTTCTTGTCCTCCATCGCCCGGGCGGCGGTGCGGACGGCGTCGAGGATGGTCCCGGCCGGGACCCGGTCAGCCAACGGGCGCACCCCCCGGCGCGCCCGGCGTGACCGTGGGCAGGCCCCCACCGGTGGTGGCCCCGCCGGTGGGGATGCTGCCGCCGGGGGCGGTGGTGGCGGTGGCGCCCCCGCCGGTCTGGGCGTCGACGTAGTCCTGGCCGAGCACGACGACCATGTCGACGGTGTCGCTCAGGCTGGCGTCCTTCACCACCCGGCCCACCCCCAGGACCTCGACGTAGCGCTGGGCCCGCTCCCGGTCGGCCTCGTCGAAGAAGTAGACGACGGTCTGGGTCTCGTCGAACTCGTCGTCGTTGGCGATGACGGTGATCTCGGCCCCGGCCTGCACCAGGCTGCGGGCCACGGTCGGCAGCAGCGCCGCCTGGTCCTCGACGCCCATGACCAGGCGGGTCCGCGACCGACCCACCCCCTGCGGGAACGGGATCAGGTCGGGCACCATGGCCACGATCTCGAGGGTGTTGGGGCGAAACAGGTCCCAGGCGGCCGGGCTGAGCCCGGGCACCGGGATGGGGGTGGCGGGCAGCGTCATCATCGAGCGCGGCCCGCCGGTGAGGCCCCGGACGAAGCCGCCGACACCGGTCTGGCCCTCGCCGGGGACGGCGTCGGCGCCGGCCTCGTCGAGGGCGGCCAGCCATGCCGTCCAGAACGCCTCGTGGCGGGTCAGGCGGACCGTGTCGGCCTCCTCGGGGCCGCGGGCCTGCAGGTAGCTGCCGACCTGGTCGGCGGGCAACGCGATCGGCCCCTCGGGGAACGAGACCTGCTGGCCCTCGGGCGTCGTGTACGACACCCCGATCGGGTTGTCGAAGGAAAGTGGGCCGACGGGTTCGACCAGCCGGCCCCACTGGCCCTCGGGCACCTTGATGACCTGTTGGATGCCGGCGCCCATCAGCGTCTCGACCCGCTGCTCGAGAGCCTGGACCCCACCCTCGGCGTAGATGTCGACCAACGACGCCTCGGGGGGCTGGCGCAGGGGCACGGGCAGCACGGTGCCCACGGGCAGGAACATGACGTTGCCGCCGCCCTCCTGGGTGGGCAACGTGATCAGGGTCACCCCGGCCAGCCCGCCCTGGGCGTCCTCGTCGACGATCATCGCCGTCGGCGTGGGCGTGACCAGCGCCTGGTAGCCGGGGGCGGTGGGGTCGGTCTCGGCCCCGATCACCTCGCCGGTCTCGCCGGTGCGCAGGATCGACAGGCCCTTCCACGCCAGGACGGGCACCGCCAGCAGCAGGCCGGCCATCAGCGGTGCGAACACGAACACCCGCCAGGTGAACCGCCGCTCGCCGGGCGCCTCGACCTCGGCCTCGGACCACCGGTCGCCGGACGGGTCGACGCCCGTCTGGCGCTCGTCGGGGTGGGCCACCGTCATCCGGGGGAACGATAGAGGTGACGGGCCTCGATCTCGGCGCGGACCCCGGGGGGCACCAGCACCTCGATGGTGCGGCCGGTCGCCACCCGTTCGCGCAGGTCGGTGCTCGACACGTCGAGGCGGGTGACCGTCACCGTCCGCCAGGTGAACCCCGGCGGCGGCGAGCCCGTCTCCCCCTCCCGGGCGGCGACGACGAGGGTGGCGGCCTCGGCCACCTCGTCGCCCCGCTCCCAGGTGGGGAGCCCGGCGGCGGCATCGGCGCCGAGGATCACGAACAACTCGTCGTCGGGGCCGGCGGCGGCCAGGTCGGCGAGCGTGTCGGCCGTGTAGGAGTCCCCGCCCCGGCGGATCTCGAGGTCGCAGGCCGTGACCCCCTCCAACTCGGCCACCGCGGCGGCCACCAGGGCCAGGCGGTCGGCCGACGGGCTCACCGCCCGGGCGCCGACCTTCTGCCACGGCCGGTGGGCCACGACCAGCAGGACCTCGTCGAGGCCGAGGGCGTCGCGGACCTGCACGGCCATGGCCAGGTGCCCGATGTGGGGCGGATCGAAGGTCCCCCCGAGCACGCCGACACGTCGACCGGACAAATTCTCACGCTCCGTGCTTGAGATGACCGCTGGACGCGCCGAAGAAGGAGACCTTGCTGTAAACAAACCGCAAAGAATGGACTTCGGCGTGCCAGTGCGCGATCCTAGAGGGCGAACCGGTTCCCCCCTCGCTCCGTCGGCTCGGCCGGCACGCGATGCCGGTGCCTCCAGGTACCGGGTTCGCACGTGCCCCGCGCCAGGTCGGACCACTGTGACCGATGTCATGGTACCGACCGGAACGGGGTACGAGTCGGGGTCGTTGTTCCACTAGCCCCCCACCGTCGACACGTGAACGGGTCCTGCTCCGGAATGAGGAGCGAACGGCCCGCGTTGGAAGAGAAGCCATGAGTGATTCCGTAGGCCAGTACCTCAACGAGATCGGCACCGTGCCGCTGCTCAACGCCCAGGAGGAGCGCGAGCTCGCGCAGATCATCGAGAAGGGCGCCGAGGCCCGGGCCCGCCTCGAGGCCGGCGAGAAGGGCCGCGAGATCCGCAAGGCCATCCGCGACGCCGACGCCGCCAAGGACCGCTTCATCCGGGCCAACCTGCGCCTGGTCGTGAGCGTCGCCCGCCGCTACCCCCTCCCGCCGAGCATGGAGCTGCTCGACCTCATCCAGGAAGGCAACCTGGGCCTCGAGCACGCCGTCGACAAGTTCGACTGGCGCAAGGGCTTCAAGTTCTCCACCTACGCCACCTTCTGGATCCGCCAGGCCATCGGCCGGGCCCTCGACCAGAAGGCCAGCCTGGTCCGCCTCCCCGGCGACCGCTCGGCCAGCCTCCGGGCCGCCCTGCGGCAGGCCTCCGGCGACGGCGACGAGCTCGACGAGGAGCACGCCCGCCTGCACCGGCTCACCACGCCGACCTCGCTCGACCGCACCATCGGCGACGACGACAGCAACGAGCTGGTCGACCTCATCCCGGACTGGCACCCCGGTCCGGAGCAGGAGGTCATGGACCGGGCCGAGACCCAGATGGTCACCGACCTGCTCGACGTCCTCGACGCCCGGGCCCGCTACGCCGTCGAGCAGCGCTTCGGCCTGCACGACGGGCGCAAGCGCTCCTACCGCGAGGTGGGCGAGGAACTGGGGGTGACCGCCGAGGCCGCCCGGCGCCTGGTCAAGCGGGCCGTGAACACGGTCCGCGACCACGCCTCGGCCACCATCGACGCCGCCTGATCCTGCCGTCGGGCGGGGAAACCCCGTTGGGGACGCCCCGCCCGGCAGGCATGCTCTGCCCGTGAGCACCGACTGGTCGCCGACCTCCTGGCGGGAGCGACCCGCCGCCCAACAGCCCGACTGGCCCGACGAGGCCGCCCTCGACGCGGCCCTGAAGACCCTCTCGGGCCTGCCCCCGCTCGTCTTCGCCGGTGAGGCCCGACGCCTGACCGACCACCTCGGCCTGGTGGCCGACGGTCGGGCCTTCCTCGTCCAGGCCGGTGACTGCGCCGAGTCCTTCGAGGCCTTCTCGGCCGACGCCATCAGGGACAAGCTGAAGGTCATCCTCCAGATGGCCGTCGTCCTCACCTACTCCACCGGGGTTCCGGTGGTGAAGGTTGGCCGCATCGCCGGCCAGTTCGCCAAGCCCCGCTCCGCCCCCACCGAGACCGTCGACGACGTCGAGCTGCCGTCGTTCCGGGGGGACCTCGTGAACAGCATCGGCTTCACGTCGACGTCGCGGGTGCCGGACCCCGAGCGGCTGCTCACCGCCTACCACCAGAGCGCCTCCACCCTGAACCTGCTGCGGGCCTTCACCAAGGGCGGGTTCGCCGACCTGTCCTCGGTCCACCAGTGGAACCTCGAGTTCCTGGCCGCCTCCCCCGAGGGCCGGCGCTACGAGCGCCTGGCCGGCGAGATCGACCGGGCGCTGCGCTTCATGGCCGCCTGCGGGGTCGACACCCACGCCGAGCCCCAGCTCCACGAGGTCGACTTCTTCACCAGCCACGAGGCCCTGGTCCTCGGCTACGAGGAGGCCCTCACCCGGCAGGACTCGCTCACCGGCGACTGGTACGACTGCTCGGCCCACATGCTCTGGATCGGCGAGCGCACCCGTCAGCTCGACGGGGCCCACGTCGAGTTCCTCTCCGGGGTCGGCAACCCGCTCGGCTGCAAGCTCGGTCCCGACGCCGCCCCCGACGACGCCGTCGCCCTGTGCGAGGCCCTCAACCCCGAGCGCGTCCCCGGTCGCCTGACCCTCATCAGCCGCATGGGCGCCGACCGGGTCGCCGAGGCCCTGCCCCCGATCCTGCGGGCGGTGACCGAGGCCGGTCACCCCGTGGTGTGGGCCTGTGACCCGATGCACGGCAACACCTTCACCTCCGGCACCCGCAAGACGCGGGACTTCGAGGACATCCTGCGCGAGATCGAGGGGTTCTTCGCCGCCCACCACTCGGTGGGCACCTGGCCGGGCGGCATCCACCTCGAGCTCACCGGCGAGGACGTCACCGAGTGCCTCGGCGGCGGCGACGAGGTCTCCGATCTGGACTCCCGCTACGAGACGATGTGCGACCCCCGGCTCAACGCCGGCCAGTCGCTCGACCTCGCCTTCCGGGTGGCCGAGATGCTCGAGGACGAGCGCTCCTG
The DNA here is from genome assembly GCA_964438115.1 of uncultured Iamiaceae bacterium. Taxonomy (GTDB): domain Bacteria; phylum Actinomycetota; class Acidimicrobiia; order Acidimicrobiales; family DATDAH01; genus DATDAH01. The sequence continues at coordinate 21,562 of CAYTJS010000005.1, read as the reverse complement.
AGCAATCCCCTCCCCCGATTGAGTAAGCAGTACTCACGATCTCGGCGGGGACCTTCCGTAGAACGGACCGGCAGCCCGATGGCTGCGTCCGACTCTCGGAAAGGGATTGCCTTCCAATGCAGAACAAGCGGATGTACCTCGGGGTCGCTGCCGTGGCCCTGGTCATGGGCCTCGTCGGCAGCCTCATCGGCACAGCCGGCGCCGCGCCGTGGAGCGACCTGACCAACACCACTGGCAAGAACTACCGCTCGGCGTTGGCCACCACCGACGCCGGCTGCCTCGGGCCCGTGACCGGTCAGTTCCGGCCCAACCAGAACGTGCGCAAGTCGACCCTGGCCTCCGCCCTCACCGCCTGCAGCTCGCGGGTCGGCACGGCGACCAGCTCGACCAACGATCCCGCCGACGGCGCCAACGTCGCCACCAGCCTCCCCTTCGTCGCCGGCGGCACGGGTGGCCGCACCGGCTACGTCCTGGTCCTCGGCCAGGCGTCGATGTCGGGGGACGAGACGGCCGACTGCCCGTGCCGCCTCACCATCGAGGTCCGCAACGTCGAGACGTCGACCACGGTCGGCACGGTGACCAACGTCATCGGCCCCGACGAGGACTGCATCGTCGGCCTCACCTGCGGCACGGTGTCCACGAACGGGCTGTTCGACGCCACCGGCAGCACCAACGGGAACACGTTCCAGGCCATCGCCCGCCTGTCCACCGTCGGTGACAACACCGGCTACACGGTGACCAGTCGGGTCACGGCCCTCTACGTGCCCTTCGGCCCGGACCCCACCAACATCCTGCCCTGACCGCGACGGCGCGTCCGTCCCGTCGACACCAGGGGTCGCCCCGTCCGGGGCGGCCCCTGGGTCGCGTCTGGGCCCGGAAATGTTGACCAATTGGATCGGATTTGTCAGGATCGACGGTATACCTGACCGTCCGAGTCAGGTTTCCCGCTCCCCCGAGGCCGCCGCCATGCCGACCATCACCATCGATCCGGCCCAGCAGGCCGACATCGACAAGTTCGAGGTCCAGCTCGAGCGCTACCTCCGGGGGGACCTGGCCGAGGACGCCTTCCGGGTCTTCCGGTTGAACAACGGCATCTACGGCCAGCGCCAGGGTGGCCACAACCAGATGGTCCGGGTGAAGCTCCCCTACGGCTCGGTCACCCCCGATCAGCTCGACCTGTTCGCCCACGTCGCCGACGAGTACTCCCGAGGCTGGGGCCACATCACCACCCGCCAGAACCTGCAGTTCCACTTCGTCGAGCTGGAGCGGATCCCCGCCCTGCTCCGGGATCTGGCCTCGGTGGGCCTCACCAGCCGCGAGGCCTGCGGCGACACCGTCCGCAACGTCCAGGGCTGCCACCTGGCCGGGGCCTGCCCCCACGAGGTGCTCGACATCAGCGCCTGGGCCGAGGCCACCCACCAGCACTTCCTGCGGCATCCGCTCGGCCAGCGCCTGCCCCGGAAGTTCAAGATCAACTTCTCGGGCTGCGCCACCGACTGCGGCCAGGCCATGTTCAACGACGTCGGGGTCATCGCCACCGCCCGCCGCCACGACGACGGGACCGTCGAGCCCGGCTTCCGGGTCTACGTGGCCGGCGGCCTCGGCGCCACCCCCCACCCCGCCCTGGCCCTCGAGGAGTTCACCCCCCGCGAGGACCTGCTGGCCACCATCGAGGCGATCCTGCGGGTCTTCTCGAACCACGGCAACCGGGACAACAAGCTGCGGGCCCGCATGAAGTGGCTGGTCGACACCCTGGGCTGGGAGGACCTGCAGGCCCGCATCCTGAAGGAGCGCCACCTCCTCGTGGCCTCCTCCACGTGGCCCGGTGGCGTGCCCACCGTCGTCGACAAGCTCGGCGACGAGCCTGCCGGCACCGCCGACGGCATCACCCCGACCGCCGTCGGCCAGGGCACGCCGGTCAGCATCCGCCCCCGCGACCCCTACGAGCGGTGGGAGGACGCCAACGTCGTCCGGGGCAGCGCCAAGGGCACCGTCTCGGCCTACGCCTGGGCCCGCCTCGGCGACATCACCTCCGCCCAGTTCCGGGCCCTGGCCTCGATCCAGCGGGAGCTGGGCGCCGAGGTCCGGGCCACCAACCGCCAGAACCTCGTCTTCCGGGGCCTGAGCGAGTCCCAGCTCGCCGTCCTCCATGAGCGGCTGACCGCCATCGGCATGGCCGAGCCCGGCGCCGAGCTGAGCCGCGACGTGGTGGCCTGCCCCGGCGCCGACACCTGCAACCTGGCCGTGACCCAGTCGCGGGGCCTGGCCGACGCCATCGGCGCCCGCCTCGAGGAGGAGGGCCTGGCCGAGGTGGGCGGCGTGCGCACCAACATCTCGGGCTGCACGAACTCCTGCGGCCAGCACCACGCCGCCGACATCGGCTTCTTCGGGGCCGAGCGCCGGGCCCACGGCACCGCCGCCCCCGGCTACCAGATGCTGCTCGGCGGCTACGTCGGCCAGGAGCGCATCGAGTTCGGCCGCAAGGCCCTGCGCCTCCCCGCCCACAACGCCCCCGAGGCCGCCGCCCGGGTGGTGCGCCGCTATGCCGAGGAGCGCGAGGCGGGCGAGGCCTTCCACCACTGGTTGGCACGCGTCGGTGGGGCCGAGGCGGTGGCCGAGGGGCTGCGTGACCTCGACGCCTTCCCCAGCCCGGACGAGGCCCCCGAGTACTACGTCGACTTCGGCGAGACCGGCCCCTACGAGGCCGTCGTCGGCGACTCGGAGTGCGCCACCTGATGGCCCTCCACCGCGACGACGACCTCCGGGCGGTGGCCGCCCCCCTGGCCGGGGTGGCCACCTTCACCGACCCCGAGCTGGACGAGCTCGACGCCGAGTTCGAGGACCTCTCGGCCTCGAAGGTCATCCAATGGGCGGTCGACGCCTTCGGCCCCCATCTCTGCCTCACGGCCTCGATGACCGACGCCGTGCTCATCGACCTCGCCGTCCAGGTCGATCCCGCCATCGAGGTCGTCTTCATCGACACCGGCTACCACTTCCCCGAGACGCTGGAGACCGTCGAGCGGGTGCGACGCCACTACGGGCTCAACCTGCGGCTCATGACCGTGCCCCCGCACGACGAGGAGCACTGGAAGGTCGACCCCGAGAACTGCTGCTCGGCCATCAAGGTGGGCCAACTCGACCGGGCCCTGGCCGGCAAGGCGGCGTGGATGAGCGGCCTGCGCCGCGACGAGTCCGAGACCCGCGCCGGCGCCCGGATCGTCGGCCGTGACGTTCGGGGCCTCGTCAAGGTGAACCCGCTCGCCACCTGGACCGACGAGGACGTGTCGGGCTACATCGCCGACCACGACGTGCCCTACAACCCGCTGCTCGACCAGGGGTACCTCTCCATCGGCTGCTGGCCCTGCACCAAGCCCGTGGCCGAGGGTGACGACCCCCGCAGCGGCCGCTGGGCCGGCCTCTCCCGCAAGGAGTGCGGCCTGCACCTGTAGCTCGTCGCCGCCTCCGCGGCGACCAAGGCGGTCCGACGGCGGCTTCCGCAGCGTCGCTGCTCGCTGAAGCAGTTCCCGTTCACCCGGGCCTTGGCGGCTACGGCGGCGAGGTGAACAACGCCGTGGTGACTCGGTGGGGGGCGCCGGTGGGGGTGCGGCGGAGGAGGCCGGGGCTGGGACCGCCGGGGGCGGCGGAGGTGTCGCGGACGGTGCGGCCGGTGGCTTCGTCGAAGTGGTAGAGGCCGACGGTGCGGGCGTCGGTCGTGAACGGTCGACGGCGGGGGGTGAAGGCGGCGGTGTAGCGCTGGCCCGTGGAGATGCGCAGCTCGTCGAGGGTGCCGGCGAAGGACGGGTAGGCGGGGCCGGCGTCGTGCTTCTCGGCGCCGAGCACGAGGAACGGGTCGGTGACCCGGGCCCCGGCCACGCCGTCGGGGTAGGACAGGTCGCCGTTCGGGCCGGCGGCGTTGGCCCGGCGGACACCGTCGACCCAGATCTGGAGACGGCCGACGCTCCCCCGCTGCACGGCGACGTGGTGCCAGCGACCGTCGAGGACCCCGGCCCCGGGCAGGTCCGTGCACACGGTGCGGGACGCTCCGGTGCCGTTGGCCACGCCGAAGCCCAGGTCACCCGTGCGGCTCACCGCCACCCCGAAGTCGCGGCCGTCGGGCCCGGCGGTGGGCCAGCGATCCCGGTCGACCACGGTGTGGCCGGTGATCCAGCCGTACCGGCCGGTGCCGCACGTGAGCGTGCCCGTCGGGTTGGCGGCCCGGGTCCCCCGCAGCCACCACTCGAGGGTGAACGCCCCGCCGACGTCGACGGGGCGGGCCGGGCCGTCGAGGCGGATCTCCACCCGGTCGACGCGGTCCACACCGGTGCCGGTGAACCGCAGGGCACGGTTCTCGGCCGCCACGGGCGTGGCGACCGCCAGGGACACCATCACCACCAGCACCAGACCGACGAGGCGACGCACCTCCATTGGTTCGACACGCTAGGCGCTCCCCTACAGTGGAGGTCGTGACCGCCACGACCGGGGCCGATTCGACCGGCGTGCCCACCCGGGTGCTCGTCTTCGGCATGGCCCGGCCCGACCGGACCATCCGGGCCGACGACGTGTACGCCGTGGCCGATGCCTCGGGCCAGTCCGCCGAGCAGGTGCGGTCGTGCCTGCGTCGACTGGTCAGTGAGGGCCTCTTCACCCGGGAGGGCGAGGGCCGCGACGCCGTCTACTCCCTGACCGACCGGGGCGCCCACTTCTGGACCGGCCACCTCGACCGCCACCGCCTCTCGTACGTGCAGGACCAGGCGGGCCGGGGCTGGGACCGACGCTGGCACCTCGTCGGTTTCGCCGTGCCCGAGTCCCACCGCGACGCCCGCGACACGCTGCGCGACTGGCTCCGTCAGTTGGGCGGGGCGCCGGTCCAGGGCGGGCTGTTCGTCTCCGCCCACCGTTGGGAGGACGACGTCTGGGCCGAGGTCGACCGCCTGGGGGTGGCCGAGCACGTCACCGTGGCCACCACCGACGACCTCGCCATCGGCGGGGTGACCGACCCCCGACTGCTGGCCGCCCGGCTGTGGGACCTCGAGGGCGTGGCCAAGCGCTACGAGGAGTTCCTCGTCGCCTACCAGGACGTGCCCCAGGCCCTCGAGGCCATGCGGCAGCGCCAGGAGAAGCTGAGCGACGCCGACTTCCTCGCCGGCGCCCTGGCCACCTTCGTGGACTTCCAGGAGGTCGTGCGCCACGACCCCCTGCTGCCCCCCGAACTGCTCCCCCGCCCCTGGCCCGGCCGCGAGGCCCGCCAGCTGCTGGCCAAGGTCCGCAAGCTGGGCGTGCTCTCCCGTGAGCACCACGACCGGCCCGTCCTCTTCCACCAGTTCGACGAGGTCCTCGACGCCCTGACCTGAGGGGCCGATCGATGTCACACCCCCCGGACAGCATGGAGCCGTGTCGATCCGCACGATGCTCTCGATCGCTGGTCATACTGATGGTATGACTCATCGGGTGGGGCCCAAGGGCCAGGTCGTGATCCCCAAGTCGATGCGGGACCGCCTCGGACTCGCCCCCGGGACCGCCGTCGCCTTCGAGTTGGACGGCGACACGGTACGGGTGGCGCCCGTCCGTGATCTCCCTTCGCTCGGTGGATCGATCCGTGGTCACGACCTCACGGCCCTCCTCGAGCAGGACCGCCGCGCCGAGCCCCGATGACCGTCTGCCTCGACTCGTGGGCCATCCTGCGGTGGCTGGCCGGTGAGGAGCCGGCCCACCGGCGGGTGGCCGAGGTGCTGGCCGACCACCCGGTGATGAGCTGGATCAACGTGGGCGAGGTGCGGTACGTCCTGTGGCGGAGCGTGGGCCAGGACCGGGCCGACGAGATCGTCGAGGCGTTGCGGGCCGGGCTGACCCTCGATGCCGCCACCCCCGAGCGCACGCTGGCAGCGGCGGCCATCAAGGCCCACCACCCGATGGCCTACGCCGACGCCTTCGCCCTGGCCACCGCCGCCGCCCACGGGGCACCGCTCCTCACCGGTGACCCCGAGATCATCGACGCGGGCGTCGACGTCGAGGTCGTCGACCTGAGGTGATCAGGCCAGCTTCTCGACGAAGGCCTCGAGTTGGCGGAGGTTGCGGCACTCCTCGACGCCGTCGGTGTGGATGCCGTACTCGCTGACGATGGAGTCGCCGGTGTCCCAGTAGGACCGGGGCTCGGGGTTCAGCCAGTAGACGTGGCGGGCCCGGTGCTGGACCTCCTTGATGACCCAGGACTGGGAGGCGTGGTAGTTGTTCCGGGCGTCGCCCAGGATCAGCACGGTGGTCTTGGGGCCGACGTCCTTGCCGTACTCGTTCCAGAACACCTCGAAGGCGTGGCCGTAGTCCGAGTGGCCGTCCACCCACACCACGTCGGCCTCGGTGTTGACCCGGTGGATGGCGTCGGCGATGTCGTCGACCCCCTCGAAGTAGCGGGTGACCTCGTCGAGGCCGTCGATGAACACGAAGGCCCGCACCTTCGAGAACTGGTGGCTGATGGCGTAGACGAGGTGCAGGGTGAAGCGGGCGAAGGCGGCCACCGACCCCGAGATGTCGGCCACCACGAAGATCTCGGGCTTGGCCGGCTTGGGGTAGCGGAACTTGGGCTCGGCGGGCACGCCGCCGTAGCTGAGCGAGTGGCGCACCGTGTTGCGGAAGTCGAGGGGGCCCTTGCGGCCGTGGCGGCGCTTGCGGGCCAGGCGGGCGGCCAGCTTGCGGGTCAGCGGGTAGATGGCCTTGCGCAGGTCGGCCATCTCCTCCCGGCTGGCGTGCATGAAGTCCACGTCCTCGGGCAGCGGCTTGCGCAGGGTCTTGGCCATGGCCTCGACCCCCCGGTCGGCGACCAGGCGACGCCGGATCTCGGCCTCGATCTCCTTCTTGAGCTGGTCGATGCGGGTCTGGAACTCGTCCTGCTCGAGGCGCTCCTCGAGGGGGGTGAGGGGCTCGGGGGCGTCCTGGTGGGCCTGCTCCATGAGCCGGTCGAGGATCCCGTCGAGGTCGAGGTTCCGCAGGGTCCGGTACAGGTAGTACGTGCCCCCCACCGGCCGTCCGGGCTCCATGCCGGCGAAGCGGCTCACCGACTGGCGGGCCAGCGCCCGCAGCAGGGCCTCGTTGCCCTCGGCCAGGGCCCGGTAGAGCATCTCGGCCAGGGCCTCGTTGGACAGGGCCTCGCCCGCCCCGCCCTGGCCGCCCTGGGCCCCGGGCACCTCGCCCATGCCCTCCAGCTCGTCGTCGGAGAGCTCCTCGGCGTCGTCGCCGATGGCGTACTGGCGGCCCCGGTAGGAGAAGTAGACCTCGAAGACGGTCTCGAAGGCCCGCCAGTGGGAGTTGTTCTTGACCAGCGTGGCGGCCAGGGCGTACTTGAACGCCTCGCGGTCCTCCAGCGGGATGTGGCGCACCGCCTGCATGGCGTCGAGGTTCTCGGTCAGGCTGACCGGGAGCCCGGCGTCACGCAGCTCGATGATGAAGCCCGACAGGAGGTCGAGCAGGACCTCGCCGGTGGCGGCCTCGGGGGCCGGGGCGCTCACGCCCGCGACGGGGCCTGGCCGCCACGGGTCCAGGCCTGGCCGTCGCCGCCGAACTCCTTGATGGCCTTGGCGATGTCGGCCTGGTACTTGAGGAGGATGGTGATGGTCTCGGTGGCCTTGGCCTCGTCCACCTGCTCGACGCCGAGGTGCACCAGGGTGCGGGCCCAGTCCAGGGTCTCCGACACCGACGGGGCCTTCTTCAGCTCCAGCTGGCGGATGGAGCGCACGATGCGGGCGATCTGGTCGGCCAGGCTCTCGGAGATCCCCTCGACCTTGGTGAGGACGATCTCCTTCTCGCGGTCCATGTCGGGGTAGTCGATGTGGAGGTAGAGGCACCGGCGCTTCAGGGCCTCGGACAGCTCGCGGGTGTTGTTGGAGGTGAGGAACACCAGCGGGATCTGGGTGGCGGTGACCGTGCCCAGCTCGGGGATCGACACCTGGTAGTCGGAGAGGATCTCGAGGAGCAGGGCCTCGGTCTCGACCTCGACCCGGTCCACCTCGTCGATGAGGAGCACGACGGGGTCCTCGGCTCGGATGGCCTCGAGCAGGGGCCGGGTCAGGAGGAAGTCGTCGGAGAAGATGTCGTCCTCCAGCTCCTGCCAGGTGCCGTCGGCGTTGCGCTCGGCCTGGATGCGCAGCAGCTGCTTCTTGTAGTTCCACTCGTAGAGCGCCTTGGCCTCGTCGAGGCCCTCGTAGCACTGCAGCCGGATGAGCCGGGCGCCGGTCATCTCGGCCACCGACTTGGCCAGCTGGGTCTTGCCCGTCCCCGCCGGGCCCTCGACCAGTACCGGCTTCTGGAGGCGATCGGCCAGGTAGACGACCCCGGCGATGCCCTCGTCGGCCAGGTAGTCGACCTTGCCCAGCCCGGCGCGGACCTCGTCCACGGTGTCGAAGCGATACGTCATGGGGCGAGCCTACCGACCGGACTTGACCGGACAGTCAAGATTCGCGGCCGGGTCAGCCCCGGGTCTGGCCCTCACCCCGGACGACGTACTTGGCCGTGGTGAGCTCGCGCAGGCCCATGGGACCCCGGGCGTGCAGCTTCTGGGTCGAGATGCCGATCTCGGCACCGAAGCCGAACTCCTCGCCGTCCACGAAGCGGGTGGAGGCGTTGACCAGCACCGCGGCGGCGTCGACCTCGCGGCAGAACCGGTCGGCGGCGACCACCGAGTCGGTGACGATGGCCTCGCTGTGCCCCGAGCCGTACCGGGTGACGTGGTCGATGGCGGTGTCGAGGTCGTCGACCACACCCACCGCCAGCTTCCGGTCCAGGAACTCCTGGGCCCAGTCGTCCTCGGTCGCCGCCCCGGCACCCGGGAGCAGGGCCCGGGCCCGGTCGTCGGCGACCAGCTCGACGCCCTCGAGGTCGGCGGCCAGGGCGGGCAGGAAGGCGTCGGCCACGGCGGCGTGGACCAGCACGGTCTCGGCGGCGTTGCACACCGAGGGCCGCTGCGTCTTGGCGTTGACCACGATGCGGCGGGCCATGGTCAGGTCGGCGGCGGCGTCGACGTAGACGTGGCAGTTGCCGTCACCGTCGATCACGTAGGGGACGGTGGCGTTCTCGAGGATCGAGGCGATGAGCGACGGGCCCCCGCGGGGGATGAGGCAGTCGACGGTCTCGCGCTGGCGCATGAACTCGACGGCGGCCTCCCGGCTCGTGTCCTCGACGAGGACGACCCCGTCGGCCGGCAGCCCGGCCTTGGCCAGACCCTCCCGGACCACGGCGGCCACGGCCCGGTTCGAGTCGATGGCGCCCGAGGAGCCCCGGAGGAAGGCGGCGTTGCCCGACTTGACGCACAGGCCGGCGGCGTCGGAGGTCACGTTGGGGCGGTTCTCGTAGATGATGGCGACCACGCCCAAGGGCACCCGCACCCGCTCGATGCGCAGGCCGTTGGGACGGGTCCAGCCGTCGAGGACCTCCCCGACCGGGTCGGGCAGGGAGGCCACCTGGCGCAGGCCCTGGGCCATGGCCTCGACGCGGGCCGGCGTCAGGCGCAGGCGGTCGACGACGGTGGCCGACACCCCCTCGGCCTCGGCCCGGGCCACGTCGCCGGCGTTGGCGGCGACCAGATCGTCGGCCCGGGCGACCAGGAGGTCGGCGGCGGCGTGGAGGGCGGCGTCCTTGGCCTCGGTGGAGGCCCGGGCCAGGGCCCGGGAGGCCGCCTTGGCGCGACGACCCAACTCGGCGACGGCGACGTGACCCACGGGGCCAGGCTACCGGGGCCATCGGGGGCGGCTCCGTAGACTCGGCCCGGCATGAAGCGGGTCCTGGCCGTCCTCGGTGCCGTGGTGATGATCGGTGCGGCCCTGCTCGTCCGCTCGGCCCTCGACGGCGGCGACGGCGAGGCCGGCGGCGGTGGCGGTGACGGCGGCCCACCGAGCCTGCTGTGTGCCGCCGAGCTGGCCGAGGTGTGCGCGGAGCTGGAGGACGCCGGTCGGGCCGAGGTGACCGTCGAGCCGGTGGGCGTGACCGTCGACCGGCTCACCGCGCCCGACGCCCGACTCGAGGTCGACGGCTGGCTCACCCTGGGGCCCTTCCCCGCCCAGGTCGACGAGCTCCGGGCCCTCGGCACCGGTGACCCCCTGTTCGGCGCCGCCGTCCCCACCCACCACTCGACGGGGCTGGCCCTGGTCGTGGCCGACGCCGACCGGGCCGAGGTCCTCACCGAGGCCTGCGGCGAGGTCACCTGGGCCTGCGTCGGCGACGCCGCCGGCGCGCCGTGGACCGACCTGGGGGGCCCGGCGGCCTGGGGGACGGTGAAGCCCGGCTTCGACGCCCCCGACACCAGTGGCTCGGGGCTGCTCGTGCTGACCCAGGCCATGGGCGACCACCTGGGGGACCCCGACTTCGCCGCCCAGGACATCGACCGGCGCTGGCTGGGCGACCTCGAGGACGCCGTGCCCAACCGGGGGCCGGCCCCGGCGCTGTCCACCCTCGTGCTCCAGGGCGCCGCCGCCTACGGCGCCGTGGGGGCCCTGGGCCGCGACGCCGAGGCCGCCGGGGCCTCTGCCCAGGGTGAGGGGCTGGTCATCTTCTACCCTGCGCCCATGTACCGGGCCTCGGTGGTGCTGGCCCCCGCGGCCGGCACCGACCTCGACGACCTCGCCGGCGACGGCGACCTGGCCGAGGCCCTGGCCGCCGACGGGTGGGAGCCCGACGTCGACGGCACGCCCCTCCCCCGCCCGGGGGTGTTGGCCGCCCTGCGCATCGAATGGGAGACCGTGGCATGAGGACCCGCTGGACCACCGCCCTCGCCGTCCTGGTCCTGGCGGCGGTGGCCGCGGCCTGCTCGGTGGGCACCGGCGGGGACGACGCGGCCCCGACCTCCATCGACGACGTCCTCGGCGATCCCGGCGACTGCGTCGTGGTCGACATGGCCGTGTCGCCCGAGAAGATCGACCTGCTCACCGACCTGGCCCGCACGTTCAACGGCTCCGACGAGGCCGAGGTCGACGGCGAGTGCGTGTTCGTGCGTCCCCAGAGCACCTCGTCGGGCCTGGGCGCCTCCCGGCTGGTCGAGGGCTGGGACCCCGACGAGGCGGGACCCCGCCCGGTGATCTGGTCCCCGGCCTCGAGCGCCTGGGGCGCCATCGTCGACCAGCGCCTGACCGAGGCGGGCGAGGCCCCCATCGCCGGCACCGGCACGCCCTTCATGCTCACCCCGCTCGTCATCGCCATGCCCGAGCCCATGGCCGAGGCCCTGGGCTGGCCCGACGAGCCCATCGGCTTCGCCGACGTCCTCGACCTGTCCACCAGCCCCGAGGGCTGGGCCGCCTTCGGCCACCCCGAGTGGGGGCCGTTCCGGCTGGGCAAGACCAACCCCAACTTCTCGACCTCGGGGCTGTCGGCCCTGATCGCCCAGACCTACGCCGCCACCGGCACCACCGAGGGCCTCACCAGCGAGGACCTGGCCCGGCCCGCGGTGGTCGAGTTCGCCACGGGCGTCGAGTCCGCCGTGGTCCACTACGGCGACACCACCCTCACCTTCCTCAACAACCTCTACCGCGCCGACCAGCGGGGCTCGGGCCTCACCTACGCGTCGGCCGTGGCCGTCGAGGAGAAGTCGGTCATCGACTACAACCGGGGCGACCCCGACGGCGTGCGCCAGCCCGGTGAGGAGCCCCGGCCCCCGCGGGTGCCCCTGGTGGCGATCTACCCCGAGGAGGGGACGCTCTACAGCGACAACCCCTTCTTCGTGCTCGACGCCGACTGGGTGTCGGACGAGGAGCGGGCGGGGGCGGAGGCCTTCGGGGCCTTCGTGCAGCGCCCCGAGAACCAGGAGCGGGTGCTCGAGTACGGGTTTCGTCCCGGCAACCCCGACGTGGCCATCGGCGCCCCCATCACCCCCGAGAACGGCGTCGACCCCGATCAGCCCCAGACCCTCCTCGAGGTGCCCGAGCCCGAGGTCATGGTCGAGCTGTTGGAGCGCTGGGACGAGCAGCGCAAGCCGGCCCGGGTCGAGCTGCTCATCGACGTCTCGGGCTCGATGGGCGACCCCGCCGGCGACGACGCCCGGCCCACCAAGCTGGACCTGGCCATCGAGGCGGCCCTCGACGGCCTCGACCAGTTCGCCGACCGCGACGTGGTGGGCCTCCGGGTGTTCTCGACCGAGCTGGGCCCCGGCGCCGACCAGGAGGTGGTCGAGCTGGTCCGGCCCCGGGCCATGGACGCCGAGCAGCGGGCCCGGCTGGACCGTGCCATCCGCTCGCTCTTCCCCACCAACGCCACCCCGCTCTACACCGCCACCCAGGCCACCTACGAGGCCTCGGTGGCCGAGTACGACCCCGACAGCATCAATGCTGTCGTCCTGCTGAGCGACGGCGTCAACGACGACGGCGACCTCACCGACGACGACGCCCAGTTCGACGACCTGCTCGCGGCGCTCACCGCCGGGTCCGAGGGCAGTCGCAGCGAGCCGGTCCGCATCTTCCCGATCGCCTACGGCGCCGACGCCGACCTGGCCTCGCTCCAGGCCATCGCCGAGGCCTCCAACGCGGCCCTCTACACCGCCACCGACCCGGCCACCATCGAACGGGTGCTGGCCGCGGTGATCTCCAACTTCTGACCCGTGCTCCCCGTCCTCGCCCGTGACGCCGTCGTGGCCGGCATGGCCCCCCGGGCGATCCTGCTCACCGGGGCGGGTGCGGCGGCGGGGATCCTCGTGGGCGGTGGCGTCATCGGGGCCGTCACCCTCGCCGTGGTGGCCTGGCTCCTGGCCACGGGCATCCCCGTGCTGCGGCGCTGGAACCGCCTGCGGGGCCCGGGCACCGTCGACCCGTTCTCCCTGCGCGAGCCCTGGCGCCAGGCCGTGCAGGAGGCCCTGCAGGCCCAGGCCCGGTTCCGCCACGCCGTGGACGCCGTGGCCGAAGGCCCGCTACGGGACCGCCTGGGGGCGATCGGCGCCCAGTTGGACCGGGGCGTGAACGAGGCCGGGCTGGTGGCTCGCCGGGGCCAGGCCCTCGAGGACGTGCGGCGCCAGATCGACACCGGCGCCGTCCTGGCCGACCTGCAGCGGGTCGAGGCCAACGCCGACGCCTCCTGGGCTGCCGGCAGCGACCTGGAGCGCACCGCCGAGGCCCTGCGGGCCCAGCTCGCCACCGCCGAGCGCCTCGACGAGGTCCTGGCCGAGACCCGGGACCGCCTGGCGCTGCTCGACGCCCGCCTCGACGAGGCCGTGGCCCGGTCCCTCGAGCTGTCGGTGCGCCCCGACGACGCCGGCTCGCTGGGCGGGGTGACCAACACCGTCGACGAGGTGCTGGAGGAGATGGAGGCCCTGCGCCTGGCCCTCGACGAGGCCGACGGGCCCCCGGCGCCCTCCGCATGAGCGATCCGGCCGACGCCACCGGCACCGCCGACGGTGGTGACGCCGCCGGTGGTGCGGGCACCACGGCCCGCCTGGTCCGCTCCAGTGCCGTCGTCGGCGTCGGGACCGGACTCAGTCGCCTGACCGGGCTGCTGCGGGTCGGCGCCCTGACCTACGCCCTCGGCGCCACCGTCCTCTCCGACGCCTACAATCTGGCCAACACCACCCCGAACATCATCTACGAGCTCCTGCTCGGCGGGGTCCTGTCGGCCAGCCTGGTACCGGTCTTCGTCGAGCACCTCCAGCACGACGACGACGAGGCCACCGACGCGGTGGTGACCGTGGCCGTGGTCGCCTTGGTCGTGCTGACGGTGGCGGCCATCCTCGCCGCCCCGTGGATCGTGGACATCTACACCCTGCGGCTCGGTGACCGGCAGGCCGCGGCCCAGGCCGAGGTGGCCGTCCCCCTCCTGCGCCTGTTCCTGCCCCAGATCCTCTTCTACGGGCTCATGACCCTCGGGACGGCCCTGCTGAACGCCCGACGGTCGTTCTTCGCCCCCGCCTACGCCCCCATCCTCAACAACCTCGTCGTCATCGGCGTGCTCATCGCCTTCGCCGGGGTGGCGGGCACCGACGTCTCCCTGACCGAGGTGGCCGAGGACCCGGGACTGCTCCTGCTCCTGGGGGTCGGGACCACCGCCGGCATCGTGGCCATGACCGTGGCCCTGTGGCCGGCCCTGCGCCACGCCGGAGTCCGGTTCCGCTACCGCTTCGACTGGCGCCATCCCAGCATCTTTACGGTGGCCCGGCTGTCGGGCTGGACCATCGGCTACGCCGCCGCCAACCAGGTCACGCTGTTCGTCGTGCTGGCCCTGGCCAACGGCGAGGGGCCGGGGGCCCTGTCGGCCTACACCTACGCCTTCATCTTCTTCCAGCTCCCCCACGGCCTCTTCGCCGTCTCGATCATGACCACGTTCCTGCCCGATCTCTCGGCCCTGGCCGCCGCCGGCGACCTCGCCGGCTTCCGGGAGCGGTTCGGGCTGGGCCTGCGCCTGCTCACCCTGGTCGTGCTGCCCGCCGCCGTGGGCTACCTGCTGCTGGCCCGTCCCCTGGTGGCCACCCTGCTCGAGCGGGGTGCCTTCGGCGGGGGCGAGGCCACCCTCACCGCCGAGGTGCTGCAGACCTTCTCGCTCGGTCTCCTCGGGTTCTCGGTCTACCTGCTGGTCCTGCGCGGCTTCTACGCCTTCAAGGACACCCGCACCCCGTTCTTCGTCAACCTGGCCGAGAACGGGGCCAACATCGTGCTGGGGCTGGCGCTGGTGGGCGCCCTCGGGGTCCAGGGCCTCGGCCTGGCCTACGCCGCCGCCTACAGCGCAGCCGCCGTCCTCGCCCTGGTGCTGCTACGGCGGCGCATCGGCGGTCTCGACGGGCGCCGGACCCTGGACTCGGTCGGCCGCATGCTCCTCGCCGCCGCCGTGATGGCCGCCGCCGTGTGGGTCAGCAGCCAGGCGGTCGGTGCCGACACCGGGAACGGCGCCGTGGTCCGCACCACGGTCGGGGTGCTGGTGGGCGTGGTCAGCTACGGACTGGCGGTGGTGGCCCTGCGGGTACCCGAGGTGGACGACCTACGCCGGCGGCTGGCCGCCCGCCGCTGATCCCGGCGGCTCCGACGGCCGCCCAGGCCGTAGGCTCCTGGCCATGATCAAGGTCCTGCAACGGTGGTGGCGCTATCTGACCGCGAAGCTCGGCTCCAGCTTCGAGGAGCGCGCCGACCCGAAGATCCAGCTCGAGCAGGCGATCCGCGAGGCCCAGGACCAGCACCGGAAGCTGAAGGAGCAGGCGGCCAACGTCATCGCCAACCAGAAGCAGACCGAACTGCGCCTCAACCGGCGCATGGAGGAGCTGGAGAAGGCGAACAACCAGGCCCGCCAGGCCCTGATGATGGCCGACGAGGCGGCCAAGGAGGGCAACGCCGACAAGTCGGCGGAGTTCACCACCACCGCCGAGACCATCGCCACCCGCCTCATCGAGATCGAGCGCGAGGTCGAGGACCTGAAGGCCCTCCACCTCGACAACGCCCGCGCCGTCGAGCAGGCCAAGGCCGCCGTCGAGCAGAACAGCATCGCCCTGCAGGAGAAGCTGACCGAGCGCCAGAAGCTCCTGGGCCAGCTCGACCAGGCCAAGATGCAGGAGCAGATGAACGCGGCCATGGCCCAGCTCTCCGAGACCGTGGGGCAGGACGTCCCCACCTTCGACGAGGTGCGGGAGAAGATCGAGGCCCGCTACGCCAAGGCCACCGGTATGGCCGAGCTGTCCGAGGGCTCGGTGGAGACCCGCATGCTCGAGGTCGAGCGCGCCACCCGGTCGAGCGAGGCCCACGCCCGCCTCGACGCCATGCGCGAGCAGATGGGCCTCGCCGCCGGCGACGACCAGCCCGCCGAGGTCGAGCCCCCCAAGGACCCCTGAGGACCGTCAGGAGCTCCGTTGCCCGCCATGAGCGCCTGACAACAGGGGGCACAGTTGCGGCGCCTGCGGCGCCGCAACGAGACGACCGGCAGCATCGGCGAAGCCGGCTCGCCGGAGGCGAGCAGATGTCACAGCATCGGCGAAGCCGGCTCGCCGGAGGCGAGCAGATGTCACAGCATCGGCGAAGCCGGCTCGCCGGAGGCGAGCAGATGTCACGGCAGGACGACGAGGTCGTCGCGGTGGATGACCTCGTGGGGGGTGCCGTCGGGGAGGTCGGCGGTGTGCTGACCGGCAACGGCGCGTAGGCCGTCGGCGTCCAGGCGGACGAGGCCCTTGGCGAAGACCCGGCCGGCGGTGTCGGCCACCTCGACGGCGTCCTCGGCCCCGAATCCACCCTCCACGGCCACGATCCCCGCGGGCAGCAGCGACCGGTGGTGCTCGACCAGGGCCCGCCGGGCCCCGTCGTCCACCACCACCCGGCCCGACGAGCCGACCGCGAAGGCGATCCAGAGCTTCCGGCTGGCCAGGCGCTTGGGGCGGGGCAGCACCAGGGTGCCGACGGGTTCGCCCGCCACCGCCCCCCGCAGGACGCCCGGGCGGCCGGCGTCGGCGATCACGGCCGGCAACCCGGACCAGGCGGCGATCTTGGCCGCCGTCACCTTGGAGGCCATCCCCCCACTCCCCCGGGCGGTGCCCGTGCCCCCGGCCAGGGACTCGATCTCCTTGTCCACCTCGACGATCTCCTCGATCAGCGAGGCGGACTGGTCGAGACGGGGGTCCGCGGTCAACAGCCCCGGGGTGTCGGTGAGCAGCACCAAGAGGTCGGCGCCGAGGAGGTGGGCGACCAGGGCCGACAGGCGGTCGTTGTCGCCGAAACGGATCTCGTCGTCGGCGATGGCGTCGTTCTCGTTGATGACGGGGACGACACCCAGTTCCAGCAGCCGACCCAGGGTGCCCCGGGCGTAGAGGTACTGCTGGCGGTCCATGAAGTCCCGGGGGGCGAGCAGGACCTGGCCGGCGGTGAGGCCGTGGGTGGCCAGGGCCTCGTCGTAGAGGCCCATGAGGCGGCTCTGGCCGACCGCCGAGGCGGCCTGGAGGGTGACCGGGTCCCGGGGCCGGTCCTCGGCGCTGAGGCCCAGGGCGGGCAGTCCGGCGGCGATGCCCCCCGAGGTGACGACGACGACGTCGTCGCCGGCGGCGCGGACCTCGGCCACCTGGGCGCACAGGCCCCCGATGGCCACCGGGTCGAGCACACCGGACGCGTCGGTGATCGACGACGTGCCGATCTTCACGACCACGATCACGAGGTGCCGTCCTCGGGCTCGTAGTCGAAGGCCAGGGCGCCGATGCGCACGGTGTCGCCCGCCTTGGCTCCCGCCCGGGCCAGGGCCCGGTCCACCCCGAGGCGGCGGAGCCGGCTCTGGGCCACCTGCAGGGCGTCGGGGTCGGTGAGATCGGACAGGGCCACCGCCCGCATCGCCTCGCGGCCCTCGACCGTGAAGCCGCCGTCCTCGTCGCGCCGCACGTCGAAGGACTCGGCCCCGGGACGGTGCAGGACGAAGGCGGGGCCGAGCGAGCCCTCGTCGGCCTCGGCCGCCGCCGCCCGGGCCCCGGCCACCAGGCCGGCCAGGCGGGTGATCAGCTCGTCGACGTTGGCGCCGGTCACCGCCGAGACCACCAGGTCCACGTCGGCGTCGTCGACCTCGCCGTCGGCCACCAGGTCGGCGCGGGAGCCCACGACCAGACGGGGACGGTCGAGGAGCTCGGGGCGGTAGTCGCCCAGCTCGGCCAGCAGGACCCGCTGCTGCTCGGCCACCGAGGTCCCGTCGGCGGGCGCCAGGTCGCAGAGGATCACGAGGACCCGGGCCCGCTCGATGTGGCGCAGGAACTGATGACCCAGGCCCCGGCCCTCGCTGGCCCCCTCGACGAGGCCGGGGATGTCGGCCACCACGAACTCGGCGTCGTCCCGGCGGACCACGCCGAGGTTGGGCTCGAGGGTGGTGAAGGGGTAGTCGGCGATCTTGGGCTTGGCCGCCGACATGCGGGCGATGAGGGTGCTCTTGCCCACGTTGGGGAAGCCGACCAGGGCGACGTCGGCCAGCAGCTTGAGCTCGAGGTCGAACCAGTGCTCCTCGCCGGGCTCACCCTGCTCGGCGAAGGCGGGGGCCCGGCGGCGGTTGCTCAGGAAGCGGGCGTTGCCCCGCCCGCCCCGTCCCCCTTCGACGGCCTTCCAGCGGTCACCGGCGTGGGCCAGGTCGACCAGGAGGGTGCCGTTCCGGTCCTTCACCTGGGTGCCCTCGGGCACGGCGACGACCAGGTCGTTCCCATCGGCGCCGTGGCGCTTCTTGCCCTGGCCGTGGGTCCCGTTGGTGGCCCGGCGGTGGGGGTGGTCGCGGAAGGCGAGCAGCGAGGCCACGTTGGTGTCGGCCACCAGCCACACGTCGCCGCCCCGGCCGCCGTCGCCGCCGTCGGGTCCGCCCCGGGCGACGTGGGCCTCTCGCCGGAACGACACGCAGCCGGCACCGCCATCGCCCCCACGGGCGCACAGCTGTGCTTCGTCGACGAACCCGGCCACCCGGGGAGGATAGGACCCGCCCCGCCGCCTCCCGAGGGAGATCGGTCGCCGATCAGACGCCGGTGGCGGGAAGGGCGGCCTCGTCCCAGCCCAGGCGGTCGACGGCGAGGCGGAGGGCGAAGCGGTCGGTCATGCCGCTGACGTAGCGCACGGCGGCCGCGGCGGCGTCGGGTGAGCCGGGGGCCAGGACCTCGCCCCCGCCGATGGCGCCGGGCTGGTCGATGAAGAACTCGGTGAGCTGGCGGAGCAGGGCGTTCACCCGCTCGGCCTGGGCCACCGACTCGGGCCGCAGGTAGATGCGCTCGTAGTTGAAGGCCCGGAAGGCAGCCAGGGCGTCGGCCTCGGGCCGACGCATGCCGACCCGCCCGGTGTCGACGATGGTCTCGACCATGGCCCCGATGAAGGCCCCCAGCTGGGCACTGCGCCGGCGACCCACGACCTCGGTGACCTCGACGGGCAGGTCGTCGGCGCTGACCACCCCGGCGTCGACGGCGTCCTCGAAGTCGTGGCACACGTAGGCGATGCGGTCGGCCCAGGCCACCACCTCGCCCTCGGGGGTGGAGGGCGCCGGCCGGTTCCAGGAGTGGTTGCGCACGGCGTCGAGGGTCTCGGCGCAGAGGTTGAGGGGGGCCAGGACCACGTCGGCGCCGTACACGGCGTGGTGGTAGCCGCCGGCCAGGTACGGCGACAGCGCATCCTCGGAGGCGTGACCGGCGGGGCCGTGCCCGCAGTCGTGACCCAGCGCCGCGGCGAGGGTCAGGGCCTCGTTGAGACGGGTGGCCCGGGCGATGGAGACGGCGACCTGGCCCACTTCGACGGCGTGGGTGAGCCGGGTGCGCAGGTGGTCGTCGTCGGGGGCCAGGTACACCTGGCACTTGCCCGCCAGGCGCCGGAAGGGACGACTGTGCTGGATGCGGTCGAGGTCCCGCTCGAAGCAGGTGCGGGCGGGGTCGGGGGCCTCGGGGCGGGCCCGGTGCCCGGCGCCGTCGGCCCGCGTCGCCCGGGGGGCCAGGGTGGCGTCCTCGGTGGCCTCGCGCTCCTCCCGATGACGGGGAGCGACGACACCGGCGGCCACGGGAGCGTGGGCCCAGGCCGCGTCGGGCCACTGGCTGGGGGTGGGCTCGGTCACCTTCCCACCCTACGGAGGAGGGGTGACAGCACCCCGGGGACGATCAGCCCTCGGCGAGGACCGAGACGTTCTTGCGGCCGCCCCGGGAGCCGAACTTCACCACGCCGTTGGCGGTGGCGAAGAGGGTGTCGTCGCCGCCCCGGCCGACGTTGTCGCCGGGGTGGATGCGGGTGCCCCGCTGGCGGACGATGATGGTGCCGGCGTTGACGAGCGTGCCGTCGTAGACCTTCACGCCGAGGCGCTTGCTGACGGAGTCGCGGCCGTTCCGGGTGGAACCGCCGCCCTTGGTCTTCGACATGGCCCTTACCCCTTGATGCCGGTGATCTCGATGGTGGACAGGGCCTGGCGGTGACCCCAGCGCTTGCGCTGGTTCGTCTTCGACTTGTAGGTGAAGCCGGTGATCTTGGGGCCCTTGGTGTCGGCCACGATGGTGGCGGTGACCTTGGCCTTGGCCAGGTCCGACGCCTTGGAGACGACGCGCTCGCCGTCGACGATGAGGACCGGCGTCAGCTCCACGGACTCGTCGGGGGCGCCGAGGCGCTCGACCTCGAGGCGCTCACCCTCGGTCACGCGGTACTGCTTCCCGCCGGTTGCGATGACTGCGTACATGGATCGTCCAGCCTAGCGACGGCCGGTCAGTCCCCCACCAGTTCGGCGTCGATGACCCGGCCCCGGCCCGAGCAGTCGGGGCACGGGGCCGACAGCGACTCCAGCAGGCCCTCTCCGATGCGCTTGCGGGTCATCTCGACCAGCCCCAGCTCGGAGATGTCGAAGACCTGGGTGCGGGTCTTGTCGCGGGCCAGGGCGTCGCGCAGGACCCGGGCCACCTCGGCCCGGTTGCCCTTGACCTCCATGTCGATGAAGTCGATGACGATGATCCCGCCGATGTCCCGCAGGCGCAGCTGGCGGGCGATCTCCTCGGCCGCCTCGAGGTTGTTCTTGTAGACGGTCTCCTCGAGGCTCGAGGTGCCCACGTTCTTGCCCGTGTTCACGTCGATCACGGTCAGGGCCTCGGTGTGCTCGATGATGAGCGAGCCGCCCGACGGCAGCCACACCTTGCGGTCCAACGCCTTGTGGATCTGCTCGTGGATGTGGAACCGCTCGAAGAGGGGCAGGCCCTCCTCGGCGGGGTCGTAGTACTGGACCCGCTCCCCGAGGCCGGGCGACACGGTGTCGACGTAGTCCCGGACCTGGTCGGCCAGAGTGGGGTCGTCGATGGTGACCGAGCGGTAGTCGGGGTTGAACTCCTCGCGGATCACCCGCAGCGCCATGTCGGGCTCCCGGTAGAGCAGCGTCGGGGCCTTCGACTTCTTGGCCAGCGCCTCGATCTGGCGCCACTGCTCGAGCAGGCGCTGGAGGTCGCGGGTGATCTCCTCCTCGGTGACGTTCTCGGCCGCGGTGCGCACGATCACGCCGTGGCCGTCGAGGCGCACCTTGTCGAGGATCTGCCGCAGCCGCTTGCGCTCGTTGTCGGGCAGGCGCTTGGAGATGCCGTAGGTCGAGGTCCCCGGCACGAGGACCACGAACCGCCCCGGCAGCGACACCTCCTGGGTGAGCCGGGCGCCCTTGGCCCCGATGGGGTTCTTGGTGACCTGGCAGATGATGGTCTGGCCGTTCTTGAGGAGCTGCTCGATGCGGGGCTGGCCCTTCTCCTCGATGTCCTCGGGGTCGTACTGGACGTCACCCCGGTAGAGCACGGCGTTCTTGGGCGTGGCGATGTCGATGAACGCCGCCTCCATGCCGGGCAGGACGTTCTGGACCCGGCCGAGGTAGATGTTGCCGTGGATCTGCGAGACGTCGTCGGAGGGGCGCGACACCTGGTGCTCGACCAGGTGGCGGCCTTCCAGCACGGCGATCTGGGTGACGTCGGCCCGCACGCTGACGACCATCGAGTAGCGCCCCACGGCCCGGCCCTTGCGGCGCCGGCCCCGACGCCGCTTGAGCGTCTTCTCGTCGAGTTCCAACGGCTCGTCGTCGGTGATGACCGCCTCGACCGGCGTGGCCGCCTGCCGGCCGCCCCCACCCCGCTGCTGGCCGCCGCGCTGGCCCTGCTGGCCGCCGCGCTGGCCCTGCTGGCCGCCCTGCTGGC
>CAYTJS010000004.1:25470-29303 GCA_964438115.1 uncultured Iamiaceae bacterium | reverse complement strand
CCCACTAGGTGGCCACCTCGACGGCGTCGGTGGCCTCGAGGCCCTCGTCGATGCGCCAGGCCGCCTGCCACAGCGTGGCGTCCATGGCCGACATGGCGATGTAGGCGTCGGCCGCCTTCAGGGCCACGCCCTGGTTGGTCGACAGGGGCTTGCCGAACTGCTCGCGGGACGACGTGTACTCGGCCGCCATGCGGGTGGCCTCCTCGCAGGCCCCCAGGGTGATGGCGGCCAGGGCGACGAGGGCCCGGTCGCGGGCGAAGGTCTCGGCCTCGGGCCCGCCCACGGCCTCGCCGGCGGCGCCGTCGAGGGTGAGGTGGCCGACCTGGCCCCGGCTGGTGGTCTGGGCCACCTCGAAGGCGACCCCGTCGGCGTCGGTGCGGACGAGGTGCAGCACGCCGTCGACCGGTACGAGCACGGCGTCGGCCACATTGAGGGCGGGCACGCAGGGCCACTCGCCGCTGAGCCGGCCGTCGGCCACGCTGCCTGCGCCCGGCTCGAGGGCGACGGTGAGCACGACCTCGCCGGCGACGACCGGGCCGAGCCAGGCGGCCTGCTGGTCGGCGGTGCCGTGGGCGGCCAGGGTCTGGGCGGCGACCACGGTGGGCCAGAGGGGCACGTGGGCCACCCGGCGCCCCTGCTCGCGTAGGGCCAGGCAGACCTCGACGAAGCCGAGCCCGGCGCCGCCGTGGGCCTCGGGCAGGCCGATGCCGAGCAGGCCGGTGGTGGCCAGCTCGGCCCACAGTGACCGGTCGAAGCGCTCGTCGGCGCCCTCGACCTCCTTCACCCGCTCGACCGGCGACGAGCCGGTGAAGACCTGCTCGGCCAGTTGGCGGACGGCGTCCTGTTCCTCGCTGAAGCTGAAGTCCACGGCTACGCGCTCCTCTCGGCCGGACGGAACTGGGGCAGGGTGAGCTCGGGGTCGTGCTCGGTGAAGACGACCTCGAGCGGCATCCCGATCTCGATGTCGGCGGGGTCGACGTCGGTGAGGTCGGCGACGATGCGCACGCCCTCCTCGAGCTCGATCAGGCCGACGGGCAGGGGGTAGTCGAACGACGGGACCTGCGGGTAGTGGTTGACCACGAAGCTGTAGAGCGTGCCCCGGCCGCTGGCCTCGATGGCCTCCCAGTCGAGGGACTGGCAGCTCGGGCACATCGGCCCCGGCGGGTGGCGCAGGGCCCCGCAGGCGGTGCAGCGCTGCACCAGCAGCTTGTGCTCCTTGGCCCCCTCGAAGAAGAACCGGTTGTCGAGGTTGGTCGACGGGCGGGGCCGGGGCGGCTTGACCGGCGCCTGGGCCCGGGGCCGGAACTTGAGGATGCGGAACATCATCGTCCCGACCAGCTCGCCGTCCTGGTCCCGGAACTCGGTGCGGGTGGTGACGAAGTGGCCGTCGCCCAGCCCGGTGGCCTTCTCCTCCGACACCGACTCGATGAAGGCCGCCGTCGACAGGCGGTCACCGGGCACCAGCTCGCGGAGGTACTCCTGCTCGGTGTTGGTGGCCACCACCGACGTGAAGCCGGCGTCGTCGAGGATCCCCAGCAGGCGGCTCTGCTCGTCGTCGCCGCGTGGCCCCTGGGCCTTCAGGCCCTTCATGGACCAGACCTGGAGCATCGTGGCCGGGGCGACCACGCCGTCGCGGCCCGTCGCCCGGGCGGCCTCGTCGTCGAGGTGGACCGGGTCGGTGATGCCCATGGCCTCGACCCAGTGCCGGATCATGGGCACGTTGACCGGGTCGTCGGAGGGCACGGCGTCGCCGACGGGCCGGCCCTCGAACTCACGGAGGCGGGCCAGGAACGCCGCCGGGTCCTCGGTGATCGCGTCGGTCGTCTCGGTCGAACCGCTCATCGGGCGCCCCGCTTCAGGCCCAGGCCCAGCCAGGCCACGATCTCGCGCTGGATCTCGTTCACCCCACCGCCGAAGGTGTTGATCTGGCTGGCCCGGCCCGCCCGCTCGATGCGGCCGCTCAGCACGGCGCCGGGCGATCCCTCCCGCAGGTACCCCTTGGCGCCGAGGACGCCGAGGAGCAGGTGGGCCACCTCGACCACGGCCTCGGTGCCGTAGACCTTGACCGCCGAGGCATCCGCAGGGTCGAGGTCCTCGTTGGCCACTGCGGTGGCCAGCTTCCAGTTGAGGAGGTGCATGGCGTCGAGCAGGGCGTGGCACTTGGCCAGGTCGGCGCGGACCCACGGCAGGTCGAGCACGCCCTCCTCGGCCGCCCACGCCTTCACGTCGTTGAAGAACTCGTGGGCCTCGGCCGAGTGGGCGGCCAGGCCGATGCGCTCGTGGTTGAGCTGGGTGGTGATCATCCGCCACCCGGCGTTCTCCTCGCCGACCAGGTTCTCGACCGGCACCCGGACGTTGTCGTAGTAGGTGGCCGTGGTGCGGTTCTCGCCGACGGTGACGATGGGCGTCCACGAGAACCCCTCGGCGTCGGTGGGCACCATGATCATCGAGATGCCCTTGTGCTTGGGGGCGTCGGGGTCGGTGCGCACGGCCAGCCAGACCCAGTCGGCGTCGTTGGCCCCCGACGTGTACACCTTGTTGCCGTTGATGACGTACTCGTCGCCGTCGCGCACGGCCCGGGTCTGCAGCGACGCCAGGTCGGTGCCCGAGTTGGGCTCGGTGTAGCCGATGGCGAAGTTCAGCTCACCCGACACGATGCCGGGCAGGAACCGGGCCTTCTGCTCCTCGCTGCCGAAGGACATGAGGGTGGGCCCGACGGTGTTCAGCGTGACGAAGGGCACCGGGGCGCCCGCCCGCTGGACCTCGTCGTAGAAGATGAACTGGTCGGTGGGCGGTCGGCCCTGGCCGCCGTACTCCTCGGGCCAGCCGATCCCCAGCCAGCCATCGGCGCCCATCTGCTTGACGATGCGCCGCCAACCGGGGCCGCCCTCGCCCCGGAAGCCGATCTCGGCCCGGACCTCAGGGCTCAACAGCTCGGCGAAGTAGGCCCGAAGCTCGGTCCGCAGCGCCTGCTGCTCTGGTGTCTCCTGCAGGTGCACGCTCAGCTCCCCTGGAGTTGTCGGAACGGGACATCCTTGTCGGCCCTGGCCTCCCGCGGGAGGCCGAGGACCCGCTCACCGATGACGTTGCGCTGGACCTGGTCGGTCCCGCCACCGATGCGCACGGACCACTGGCCCAGGAACTGGTACTGGGCCACGGCGTCACGGTAGGCGTCGGCGCCGGCCAGCGTGGCCGCCGGGCCCTCGATGGCCATGACCAGGTCACCCAACGCCTCGACGTGGGCGGAGATGGCCAGCTTCATGACCGAGACCTCGGGGCCGGGCATACGGCCCTGGCTCACCGCCGTCTGGGCCCGGTACCCGAGGAACTCGAGGATGCGCTGGCGGGTGTAGGCCCGGGCCAGGTCCTGGCGCAGGCCGGCGTCGCCGTCGCGGCCGAAGGCCCGGGCCAGGTCGGTGAGCTGGTCCACCCCGAAGGTCGACATGCCGCCGCCGATGAGGCTGCGCTCGCTGGCCAGGGTGGTCTGGGTCACCGACCAGCCGCCGTTGACCTCACCGATGACCTGGCCCGCCGGGATGCGGACGTCGGCGAGGAAGACCTCGTTGAAGTGGGCGTGGCCGTTGATCTGGCGCAGCGGGCGCACCTCGATGCCGGGCGTGCGCATGTCGACCACGAAGAAGGTGATGCCGCCGTGCTTGGGCACGTCGGGGTCGGTGCGGGCCAGCAGGATCCCCCACTGGCTGTGGTGGGCGCCGGAGGTCCAGACCTTCTGGCCGTTGACCACCCACTCGTCACCGTCGCGCTCGGCCCGGGTGCGGAGGCCGGCCAGGTCGGAGCCGGCGCCGGGCTCGGAGAAGAGCTGGCACCAGACC
>CAYTJS010000004.1:0-25460 GCA_964438115.1 uncultured Iamiaceae bacterium | reverse complement strand
GGTCGAGCCAGCGCTCCTGCTGCTCGGGGGTGCCGTGGGCGATCAACGTGGGGCCGACCATGCCGATGGCCACCGCGTAGAGGCCGGCCGACACGTCGAAGAGCCGCTCCTCCTGGGCGAAGATGCGGGCCTGGTTCGGGGTACCGCCCCGACCGCCGTAGGCCGCCGGCCAGGTGATGCCGGCCCAGCCCCCCTCGTAGAGGGTGGCCTGCCACCGACGGCAGGCGGCGGCGTGGTCGGGGTCGTTGGCCGAGACGAGGTTGGGCTTCGCGTCCGGGCTGCGGAGCGTGGCGTGGGCCTCCAGCCAGGCCCGGGCCTCGGCCCGGAACGCCGCTTCCTCGGGCGAGTCGTCGAAGTCCACGGGACCGATGCTAGAACGCGTTCTAGTCCGGGACGCAGTCGGTGCCTCCGGAGCCATCGGGCCGACGGCCGCGGACCCTGGCGCGGCCCGAAGGGTCTCGCTACTCTCCGTGGTCCCGGCCGACGGGCGAGCGACCGGAAGGGAGCACGGGATGGCCTCGGCCACCCACACGGCGATCGATGGCAGTACCGTCGTCATCGAGGGTGACCTGGACCTGACCCGGGCGGTCACCTCCAGTGTCCACCTCCAGACTGATGGGACCCTGCGGGAGTTGACCAGCGCCCCGGCGGACGCGCTCGACGACCTGGGGTTCACCGTCGTCGAGACCTACACCCATGCGGGAGGGTCGCTGCGGATCGGCGAGCGACTGCAGGTGGACTCGACCCTGCGGTCACGACGACGGGACCGGGCGGCCCTGTGGTCCGGCCGGCACCACGGCGTGGTGCTGGTGCAGTCCGAGGCGACGACCGAGGAGCTCCTCGCGGTCCTCGACGGCCTCGCCCTCACCGAGACCGACACGGGTGTGGCCGTCAGCGGACCGGGGGTGCTCGGCGCCACGACACGGCTCGTGAAGGAATTGCCCGGGGTGGGCCTGGCCGAGGTGGCGCCGTTGGTGCCGGAGGTCGCCCAAGGCCTCCCACGGTGGTCGGGCAGCCCGGTCGAGGGTGGCGAGCTCTACCGGGACGAAGCCCGGCCGGGGGTCCCGGTGCTCGTCCTCGTGGGCGACTCCGCCGCCACCACCGTGCTGCTGGACGCCACCGCAGGCACCGAGGCGGATGCAGCGGTGACCACGGTCGCCGCCCTCCTGGTCGAGTGGACGGCTCCCGATCCGTGACCTTCCTGCTCCCCACCCTGGGGGTCGCGGCCGTGGCCCTACTGGCGCGTTCGGGAATCCTCCACCTGGCCGCGCCTGCCGCCCTCCACCAGGTGCTCGAGCGCCAGGCGCGGCTTCCGTCGCCGCTGCGCACCCTCGTCGCCCGAGCGCTAGGGCCGACCGAGATCGTCGTCGGCGGTGCCGTCGCGGCCGCCCTGGCCACCGACCGGGCCGAGCTCGTCACCGGCGCCGGAGTGGCGGCGGTGATCCTCGGCCTCTGCTTCCTCGCCACGATGGCACTGGTCCTCGGCCGCCGGCCGGCCGCCCCCTGCGGCTGTGGAGCTCCCGACGATCGTCCGGCGCATCCCGCCGCCCTGGCCCGGTCGGTGCTCGTCCTGGCCGGTGGGCTCGCCCTCCTGGCCGGCGCCGCTCAGGAGCTGGCCGCGCTCGCAGCCGGGGAGACGACCACCGTCGTCCTGGCCGGCGTCGCCGTGGCCCTCGCCGCCGACGGCGTCGCCGACGCCCTTTCTGCACCCGGCCCACTTCCCGACGGAGGGACCCGACCGTGAGCTTCACCACCAGCGCCCTGATCGTCTCCTGGGCCGGCATCGTCGTGCTCGGCCTCGCCCTCGCCGGCGTCCTGGCCCGGCTGCACCGCCTCGAGGAGGTCGTCGCCGGACGGGCGCCCGTCGGCGTGGCCGCCACCAGCGTGGACGTGGCGGGCAGCCGGCTGGCCGCCCTGCTGACGCCCACCACCCGGCTTGTCCTCCTGGGTGACCGGGGCTGCGCCCCCTGCGAGACGGCGGCCGCCGCCGTCGGCCCCCTGGTCGAGGACGGGACCGCCGTCGTCCTCTGGCGCGACGAGCACGCCGAGGTCTTCGCCGAGCTCGGCGTCACCACCACCCCCTACGCCGTCGTCCTCGACGACGAACAGCGGCTGGTCCGCGCCACGCCGGTCGGCAGCAGCGAGCGCCTGGCCGAGGCCCTCGACCAGGTCGAGGCGCTGGTGGGGGCCCCGTGAGGCTCGACGACGTCACGCCCGCCACGGGGGTGTGGCCGCAGGGCGCCGCCCCGGCCCACCGCCGGGGCCGGTCCGACCTCGTCGCCCGACCCGGGCGCCGTGGGTTCCTCGCTGCGGCCGTGGCCGCCGGCGTCGGTGTCGGCGTCACCGCCCTCGGCGTGTTCCCGTCCGCCCGCCCGGCCCTGGCCGCCGGCCCGGGCGGTCGCTACGGCTACCGCGTCTTCCGGGGTGACTGCCCGTCCTACGCCAGCAGCCACAACTGCGAACCGGGCTGCGGCCCGTCCCCGGTCATCGCCGACGCCTGCGAGCCCGCCGGCTTCTACCGCGGGTGGTTCAAGAACCGGCCGACGGAGGGCTATCGCCTGCGCCCGGGCCAGTGCCTCTCCGGCTTCGATGCCTGGGTCTGGCGATACTCCGGCCGCTGCCATGCCTGCCGGGAGGTCATCGAGTATCGGTGCCACGACGGCTACAAGCGGGCCGGCGGCGTGTGGTTCAACGCCATCTGCCGGCACGTCAACGAGTGCGACGGCGTCAACCCCGACCTGCCCACCACCTACTCGCCAGTCGGGGCGGTGACCGCGTTCACGAAGCTGGGTCCAGCCGACTACCGCATCCGCGGGTGGGCCGTCGACGCCGACCAGCCCCGCCAGGCCGTGCCCATCCGCGTGCTGCTCGACGGGCGCGAGGTCGCTCGGGGACCGGCGAACCGGCGCAGCCCCGAGTTCCCGACCCTGTTCTGGCAGTACGGACGCGACCACAGCTTCGACCTCCGGGTCAGGGGTCTGCCCTCGGGCCGTCACGTGCTGCGGGTCAACGCCCTGTCGCTCGGGCGACGCGGCCAGAACACCGAACTGCTCCGCCGCACCATCCGCGTGCCGTGACCCCCCTCGCCCTGATCGTCCTGGTGGCGGTGGGGGCCGGGGCCGGCCACTCGCTGTCCGGCTCGGTCTGAAGCCGTAACAGCGCCCACGCGCTCACGCCGCCGGTCTGGCGGCACCGCACCCCGCAAGGACTCGTCCTGGCCGCCTTCGCCGTGGCCACCACCGCCGGCGGCCTGACCACGGCCCTGGTGCTCTGGCTGCTCTCCGGCCTCACCGAGCCGTTCCCGGCGCCGCTGCGGGTCGGACTCCTGGTGGCCTTCGTCGTCGCCCTGACCCTGCGCGCCCGGGGGGTGGTGTCCTTCCCGCTCCCCCAGGCCGCCCGCCAGATCCCCCGCGAGGTCTTCCTCACCCACCCGGTCCAGGCCGCCCTGCGCTTCGGCTACCCCTTCGGCACCGGCGTCCGCACCTACCTGGTCGCCGCCCCGCCCTACGCCGTCGCCGCTGCCATCCTCCTCCTGCGCCCCCCGCTCGCCGCCGCCCTCGCCCTCGGCGCCGGCTTCGGCCTCGCCCGCGGCCTCCTCCCAATCGGCTACCTCCGCAAGAACACCTCAGCCCACAGCAACGCTGCGGAGCGGAGCGCAGCAGCCCGCGCCAGCGACCAACGAAAGCTGCCGTAGGCAGCAGGAGCCGCGAAGGCGGCGACGAGGAACTCAGCCTCAATCGAGCAGTAGGCGGGCGGCGTCCTCGAGGTCGTTGCCGATCTGGCCGACGGGGACGGCCCCGTTGGCCCAGCGCAGGACCGTGGAGTTCCACACGTGGGCCAGGACCCGGGCCGTGCGCTCGCGGCGCTCGGGGTCGACGTCGTCCATGGCCGCGGCCAGGGCCCGCTGGATCGAGGCCGTGCTCTCGTTGGAGCACTCGACCACCGAGGGCTCGGGGGCGCTGGCGGCGTGGACCATGGCCGAGGCCAGCCGGGGGTCGCGCTCCATCTGCCCGGTGGTGCGCCGGATCACGTCGACCACGGCGTCGGCGCCGCGCCCGTCGCGGGAGGAACGGCCGGCGACGCTGGCCTCGAGGTCGGTCACCCAGTCGACCATGGCCGCGGCGAGCAGGTGGTCCTTCGAGGTGAAGTAGCGGTAGATCGTCCCGAGTGCCACTCCGGCCGTGCGGGCCACGTCGCGCATCTGGACGGCGTCGTAGCCCCCCTCGTGGCCCAGCGCCAGGGCGGCGTCGATCACCCGCTGACGGCGTGCCGCCTGGCTCTCGGTGAGGTCCTCGACGGACACGTCGGACACTGGAACCGATTCTAGTTTTCGCTACGTTCGCGGGATGGCCGACCTGGTGATCTTCCACAACCCGAGCTGCTCGAAGTCCCGGGGGGCGCTGGCCATCCTCGAGGAGCGGGGGGTCGACCACGACGTCGTCCTCTACAAGCAGGACCCGCCCGACCGGGCCACCCTCGAGCGGATCGTGGCCGCCGTCGACGCCCCGCCGGCCGACCTCGTGCGCCGCGACCCGGCCTTCAAGGAGGCGGGCCTGACCCCCGCCGACGTCGAGACCGCCGACCAGGTGGTCGACGTCCTCGTCGCCCACCCCGAGCTGCTGCAACGCCCTGTCGTCCTCAAGGGCGATCGGGCGGTGATCGGCCGTCCCCCCGAGGACATCGAGGCCCTGCTCTAGCTACAGCACCTCGGCGGCGTAGCGGTCGAGGAGGGGCAGCACCACGTCGGCGGGCTCGGGCGGGAGCCGGAGCACGATCTCGTCGAAGCCGATCTCCTCGTAGTAGTCGAGCTTGCCCGGGTCGGGCAGCACGCCGAAGGGGATGATCGTCAGCTCGGCCGGGTCGCGCCCGGCCGCCGCCATCGCCTCGTGCAGCAGGGGGAGCTGCTTGCGCACGCCGGCGCCGCCGATGGGCATCCAGCCGTCGCCGTAGGCGGCGATGGCCTCGAACAGCTTCGGGCCGCCCCCGCCGCCCAGCAGGATCGGCGGGTGCGGTCGCTGCACCGGTTTGGGCCAGGACCACGACGGCGGGAGGTCGACGAACCGGCCGGAGAAGGACGCCTCCTCCTCGGTCCACAGGGCCTTCATCGCCGCCACCCGCTCGGCCACGACGTCCCGCCGGTCGGCGAAGGCCACCCCGTGGTCGGCCAGTTCCTCGACGTTCCAGCCGAAGCCGATGCCCAGCACGAACCGGCCGCCGGAGACCAGGTCGAGCGAGGCCACCTCCTTGGCCATCAGGATCGGGTCCCGTTGCGCCACCAGGGCGATCCCCGTGCCCACGGTGAGCCGCTCGGTCACCGCCGCTGCCGCCGTCAGGGCCACGAAGGGGTCGAGGCAGCGCTTGTACTCCTCACCCAACGGCTCGCCGGCCGGCGCCGGCGTGGTCCGGGCCGTCGGGATGTGGGTGTGCTCGGGCACGTAGAGCGAGGTGAAGCCCCGCTCCTCGGCCGCCCGGGCCAGCTCGACCGGCCCGATCGACCGGTCCGTCGGGAACATCGTGATCCCATACTTCACGCCGGGGACCCTTTCACACGTCGAAGCGGTCGCAGTAGGCGGCGAAGCGCTCGCGGACCTGGTCGCGGGTGAGGCCGAAGTCGGCGATGTCGTAGACGTGGCGGCCGTGGAGGTCCTGGGGGTGGGCGTCCATCCAGGCCCCGACGAGGCGGCGGGCGTCGTCGTCCAGTTCGTGGCCGAGGTCGGCGTAGACCCGGGCCACCGAGCCGACCGGGTCGTCGACCAGCTCGCGGTAGTCCAGGTGGGTGAGGTGGGCGTCGGGGTGGTCGTCGAGCCAGGCCAGGGCCCGGTCCACCATCACCCCGAGGCGCTCCATCCAGTGGTGGCCCACGGCCACGGGGTCGACGTGGTCGCTCGACACCTGGTGGAGAGCGGTGTTGAGGCTGGCCACCGAGGCCACCACCGTGGCCGGGTCCCGATGGGTCCACACCAGGCCGCCGTCGGGGTAGACGTCGAAGAGGACGTCGAGGGCCAGCAGGTAGGCCGGGGTCTTCAGGTTCCAGCGGGTGACGTCGTAGCCGTGCTGCAGCACCTGGAGGACGTCGCGCTCGTACTCGTAGACGCCGTGGAGGTCCTGCTCGTCGATCCAGGTGGCGTAGCCCGGGATGAACGCCTGGGTCTCGATCTGGACGCTCGTCATCTGCTGGACGTGGATGACCACCACCTCGGTGGGGCCGTCGGGGTCCATCGGGTGCATCGACTGGAAGCCCGGGGCGATGCGCTCGAGGTTGGCCAACTCCTTCTCGGCCCGGGCCAGGCGGGGGTCGGCGGCCTCGTGGCCGGGGACGGACGGCGGCGCCGGGTCCGACGCCTCGAAGTGGCGCAGGGTCCGGTTCGTGGGGTCGGCGGCGAACAGGTGGCTGAGCAGCGTGGTGCCCGTCCGGGGCAGGCCGCAGATCATGAGCGGCGGGGCCACCGGGACCTCGACGGCCTCCGGGTGGGTGGCCCGCCACTCGTGCACCCGGGCCCGGGCGGCCAGGGCGCCCACGAGCATGGTGCGCATCCCGAAGCGGCCCATGGCGCTCAGACGGGCCTCGGACTCGAGGGCGTCGGTGAGGGCGACCAGCCCGGCCCAGTAGCCCGGGGAGCCGAGGTCGTCGAGGCCCGAGGCCTTGCGGGCGGCGGCCACGAGGTCGTTGGGCTCGAGCGAGACCAGCGTGCGGGCCGGTCGACCCCCGGCCAGGCCCAGCGCCTTGTTGGCCAGCGCCACCGGTGCCGGGATGGTGACGGCGTTGCGCCAGGTGTACTCGGTGGCGGTCATTCGAAGTGGGGGATGACGTGCTCTCCCATCAGCTCGATGGTCTGCATCACGGTCTCGTGGTCGATCTTGTACGGGTTGACCAGGCACAGGAGCAGGTCCACCCCCACCGCCTCGTAGCGCTTGGCCGCCTCGAGGCAGCGCTCGGGGCTGCCCACCACCGCCGAGCCGGAGTCGCGGATGAACTCGTAGGTGAGCAGGTCGAGCATCCCGTCCTCGTCCAGCTTCCTGGCGTCGCCGGCGTAGTCGTAGGTGCCCAGCTCCTGCTCCTGCCCCTGGAGCCACTCGGCGACGCTGCCGATGAGGCGGGCGCCGTACGCCGGGTACCAGACGAAGGACTCCTCGGCCTTGGCGTCGGCTTCGGCGTCGGTCGGCGCGCAGAGGACCATGGTGAACGTGGCGACCTGCTCGTTACGGAAGGCGCCCAAGGGGTCGGTGCAGTCGGCCTGACCCCGGCGGTAGTGCTCGATGCGGGGCACCAGCTCCTCCGGCGGCACGCCGACGGTGAAGGAGCACAGCCCCAGGCCGGCCTTGCCCACCTCGTAGTGACCCGACTCGCTGCTGGTGGCGCCCCAGATGGGCGGGTGCGGCTTCTGGCGGGGTTTCGGGTGGACGTTGCGCCGGGGCATCGACCAGTGCGTGCCCTCGAACTCGTAGTCCTCGTGGGTCCAGCAGCCGACGACGTGGCCGATGGCCTCGGCCCACTGCTCGCGGGCCGTCTCGACGTCGATGCCGAAGCCCTCCAGCTCGGCCCGGGTCGAGGATCGGCCCGTGCCGAAGTCGACCCGGCCGTTCGAGACGAGGTCGAGGGTGGCCACCGACTCGGCCGTGCGCACCGGGTGGTTGTACGGCTTGGGCATCAGGCGCACGCCGTAGCCCAGGCGGAGTCGCTCGGTGCGGGCGGCGATGGCGCCGTAGAGCACCTCGGGGTTCGAGCAGTGGCTGTACTCGTCGAGGAAGTGGTGCTCGACGGTCCAGAAGGCGTGGAAGCCCGCCTTCTCACCCGCCACCGCCTGCTCGATGGTGTTCTGGTACGCCAGGTACTCGTCGTCAGGTC
This sequence comes from uncultured Iamiaceae bacterium, assembly GCA_964438115.1. GTDB lineage: Bacteria > Actinomycetota > Acidimicrobiia > Acidimicrobiales > DATDAH01 > DATDAH01. Next base: position 17,614 of record CAYTJS010000004.1, on the reverse strand, counting down.
CCCACGGCTTGGGCACCGGGATCTCGTAGAACAAGGCGAACTTCACGGGCCGACTCCCCCTCCGGGCTGCAACCCGTTCTACTACGGTCGCCGCCATGGGGGATCCGCAGTCCTGGTTCGACGGGGCCGGTCTCGGGATGTTCGTCCACTGGACGCACTGCTCGGTGGCCGGCCGCGAGCTCTCGTGGCCGCTGGTGGGGGGCACGCCCGCCCTGCCCAACAGCGGCGAGTGCACGGTGGCGGCGTACTACGCCACCGTCGCCGACTTCGCACCGGCGCCCGGCGCGGCGCGCGAGTGGTGCGCGGCCGCCGCCGCCGCCGGGGCCCGCTACGCCGTGCTCACCACCAAGCACCACGACGGGTACGCCCTCTGGCCCTCCGAGCACGCCTCGTTGACCGTGCGCGACTCGGGGATCGACCGGGACCTCGTCGCCGAGTTCGTCGACGCCTGCCGGGCCGAGGGCCTGAAGGTGGGCTTCTACCTGTCGCTGTCGGACTGGCACCACCCCGACTACCCGGCCTTCCGGGACGAGGACCGGCCCTACCTGCTCATCGCCTACCCCCGCCCCGACCCCGAGGCCTGGGCCCGCTACCTCGACGACCTGTTCGGCCAGGTGCGCGAGCTGCTCACCGGGTACGGCGAGGTGTCGGTGCTCTGGTTCGACGGCGGCTGGGAGCGCTCGCCCGCAGAGTGGCGGGCGGCCGAACTGGAGGCGCTCATCCGGGAGCTGCAACCCGGGATCCTCCTCAACGAGCGGCTGCCGTCGGTGGGCGACTACACCACGCCCGAGCAGTTCGTCCCACCCACGCCCCCCGACGGGCGGTGGGAGACCTGCCTCACCATGAACGAGAGCTGGGGCTTCGTGCCCGACGACCACGACTGGAAGTCGGGCCGGGACCTGGTCCACGCCCTGGCCGAGACGGTGGGCAAGGGCGGGAACCTGCTGCTCAACGTCAGTCCCCGGGCCGACGGGTCCCTCGACCCCGAGGAAGCCACCCGGCTCGCCATCGTCGCCGGCTGGATGGAGCGCCACGGCTCGGCCGTCCACGACGTCGAGCCCGGCCTCGAGCCCTGGCAGTGGTACGGGCCGTCCACCCGGCGGGGCGACCGCCACCACCTGATCTGCGTCCAGCGTCCCTACGACGCCGTGACGGTGCGGGGCATCCCCATCCGCCGGATCGAGGCGATCACCGAGCTGGCGACCGGCACCGAGCTGGCCTACACCACCCGCTGCTCGGTGCTCGACGGCCTGCTCAACGCCGACCCCCACGGCGAGGCCCGCATCGAGGTCCCCGAGCACCTGATCGACGAGCACGCCACCGTCATCGCCCTCGACCTCCGCCCCCTCTGACCCACCCCACCACCCGTTCTGGCCCTGGATTTCGGTGCCATGGCACCGAAATCACCGGCCAGAACGGAGGGGTCAGGCCTCGGCGAGGAGGGCGCCCAGGCCGAGGAGGCTGTGGGTGGCCCCACCGAGGGTGAGCTCCAGCTCCTTGGCCCAGAGGAAGTAGCGGTGCAGGGGGTAGTCCTTGTCGACGCCCATGCCGCCGTGGAGGTGCTGGGCGGCGTGGACGACCCGCTGGCCGCCCTCGGCGCACCAGAACTTGGCGATGGCCACCTGCTCGGCGGCGGGCAGGCCCTCCGACAGGCGCCAGGCGGCCTGCCAGGCGGTGAGGCGCACGGCCTCGGTGTCGATGTAGGCGTCGGCCGCCCGCTGGCCCACGGCCTGGAAGCTGGCGATGGGCCGGTCGAACTGCTCGCGGGTCTTGGTGTACTCGGCGGTGAGGCGCAGGGCCTCCTCGCAGATGCCGATGGCGGTGGCGCAGAGGGCGGCGGTGGCCCGCTCGACCAGCCAGGCCACGTCGGCGGCCCCGCCCGTGCCCAGGGCCTCGGCGGCGGCGCCGTCGAGGTCGAGGCGGGTGGCGGGCAGGCCGGCGGTGGTCACCAGGTCGGTCTGGGAGACGCCCGAGCCGGCCAGGTCCACCAGGTACAGGGCGGTGGCCGCACCGGCGCGGGCGGGCACGACGGCATGGGTTGCCTGGGCACCGAAGGGCACCAGCAGCTTGGTGCCGGTAAGGACCCCGTCGGCGGCCGAGGTCATGGGGTCGAGGGGGCCGGTGCCCGTCTCGGTGAGGGCGACGGTGAGCACCCGGGTGCCGTCCACGGCGCCGGGCAGGAGGGCCTGGCGCTGCTCGTCGGAGCCGCAGTGGTCGACGGCCAGCGCGGCCATGACGGTGGCGAAGTACGGGAGGGGCGCGGTGGTGCGGCCCACCTGCTCGAGCACCATGCAGGCCTCGAGGAAGCCCAACCCCGCGCCGCCGACGTCCTCGGCCAGGGCGATGCCGAGCAGGCCCGCCTCGGCCAGCGCCGCCCACACCTCGGCGGGGTAGGGCTCGTCGGTGCCGGCGAACGCCTTGAGGGCGTCGTTGGTCACCTGGTCACCCAGGATCTGGCCGGCCAGGTCGGCCACGGCCTGCTGTTCGTCACTGAACGAGAAGTCCATCGGTGGTCCCCCTATCGGTCGGCCCGGGGGAGCCCCAGGGCGAACATGGCGATCAGGTCCCGCTGCACCTCGTTCACCCCGCCGCCGAAGGTGAGGATGATGAGGCTGCGGTAGTTGCGCTCCAGCCGGGAGCGCAGGAGCGCCTCGGGCGAGCCGCGGCGAAGGTACGAGGCGGGCCCGAGCACCTCCATGAGGAGGCGGAAGGCCTCGAGGTAGAACTCGGTGCCGAACACCTTGATGGTCGAGGCGGCGCCGATGTCGAGGGCGTGGCCCTCGGTGGCGCCCCAGGCGACCTTCCAGTTCACGAGGCGCAGGAACTCCTGACCGGCGCGGACCCGGGCCAGGTTGACCTGCACCCACTCCTGGTCGACGACCCGGCGGCCGTCGGCCAGCTTGGTGTCCCGGGCCCAGGCCAGGGTCTCGTCCAGCGCCTGCTCGAGCAGGCCCGACGAGCACAGGGTGACCCGCTCGTGGTTGAGCTGGTTGGTGATGAGCGACCAGCCCCTGTTCTCGCCGCCGACCAGGTTGGCGGCCGGCACCCGCACGTCCTCGTAGAAGACCTGGTTGATGTCGTGCTCGCTCATCAGGTCCATGGGCTGCACCGTGATACCGGGCGTGTCCATGGGGACGATGATGAGCGAGATGCCCTTGTGCTTGGGGGCGTCGGGGTCGGTGCGCACGGCCAGCCAGCAGTAGTCGGCGTCGCCCGCCAGGCTGGTGAAGATCTTCTGGCCGTTGATGACGTACTCGTCGCCGTCGCGCACGGCCCGGGTGCGCAGGGCGGCCAGGTCGGTGCCGGCCCCCGGCTCCGTGTAGCCGATGCAGAAGTGGATCTCGCCCTTGATGATCCGGGGCAGGAACCGCTCCTTCTGCTCGTCGGTGCCGTAGCGGAAGATGGTCGGCCCGACCGTGTTGATGGTCAGCATCGGGACCGGGGCGCCGGCCCGCATCGACTCGTCGAAGAAGATGAACTGCTCGAGCTGGGTCTTGCCCTTGCCGCCGTACTCGGTGGGCCAGCCGATGCCCAGCCAGCCGTCCTCGCCCATCTGGCGCACGACCCGGCGGTTGGCCTCGCCGATGCCGTGGCCGGCGGCCAGCTCCTCCTGGACCTCAGGCGTGAGGAGGCCGTCGTAGTAGTCCCGCAGCTCCTGCCGCAGGCTCTCCTGCGCCTCGTCGTAGCCGATGTACATCCCGTGCTCCCCCAGAAGTAGAACCGGTTCCAGTCGGCAGTCTCGCCCAGGCCGACCTCGCGGCTCAACCCAGGTCGCCGCCGAGGGCCAGGAAGAGGACGACCAGCGCGGTCAGGCCGATCAGGGTGACGAGCAGGCCGACGAGCTGGGCGCCGGCGGTCACCACCGCGGCCGTGGCTGCCAGGACGATCGTGCCCGCCCCCACCAGCGGGTGGTCGTCGTCGGCCCGACGCTCGTTGGCCAGCCGGACCGCCACGGCGACGAGGACCGCCATCGTGACCACGAGCACCACCGCGAGCGGGGGCACCAGCAGGCCGAGCACCAGGCCGGCGACCACGACCCCGACCTGCACGGCCAGCCGCCGCCAGTCGGGACCGGCCCGGCCTCCGTCCTCGAACACCGCGGTCGCGGGGGCGGTGGGCGCCGGCAGGGCGGCGGTCGCCGACAGGACGGCCGTCGACGGACCCTCATCCGGACGGACCCGGGCCAGGGTCGCCACCAGCTCCTCGGCCGTGGGTCGGCGGGCGGGCGTCGCCGCCACGCAACGCCGGACCAGGCCGTCGAGCCAGGGTGGCAACCCTTCGAGGTCGAGGTCGCCGTCGAGCACCCGACGGAGCACCGCCTCGGGCCGGGAGGCGGCGGCGGGCACCCGCCCGGTGGCGGCGTGGGCCAGGACCAGGCCCCATGACCAGACGTCGGCGGCGTCGGTGAGCTCCTCGTCCCGCAGGGCCTCCGGGGCCAGCCACCCGGCGGTGCCCACGACCGTGCCCGCCTGGGTGAGCGTCGTGGCCTCGGGGACCAGGGCGATACCGAAGTCGACCAGGACGGGGCCGTCGACGCCGAGGACGACGTTGGCGGGGGTCACGTCGCGGTGGACGAGCCCGGCGGCGTGGACGGCCACGAGGGCCTCGGCCAGACCCCTCGCCACGGCGACCAGCTCGTCCCCGGCCAGCGGGCCGCTCTGGGCCACCCGGTGGGCGAGGCTCGGTCCGACCACCAACTCGGTGGCCAGCCACGGCCGGTCGGCCTCGCCGTCGGCGGCGAGGACCCGGGCCACCCGGGGGTGGTCGACGGACCCGGCCGCCGTCACCTCGCGGGCGAAGCGGGCGCGGGCGGCCGGGTCGGCCAGGGCGCCCTCGGGGAGGACCTTGACGGCCAGCTCGGCACCGTCGGCGGCGGCGGCGACCCACACCTCCCCCATGCCACCGGCGGCCAGCGGCCGCACCAGCGTGTAGGGCCCGACCGTGGCGCCGGGGGCGGGAGCCGCCACCGCCCCGCTCAGTCCAGACCCATGAGGGCCTTGATGCCGACCGAGTGGCCGGCCGTGTAGCCGCCGTCGACGGCCAGGGCCTGGCCGGTGACGAACGACGCGTCGTCGGAGGCGAAGAATGCGGCCACGGCGGCGATCTCCTCGGGGCGGCCGAAGCGGCCCAGCTCGTGCTGCTCCTCGATGCGCTCGCGATACGGCGCCATGTGCTTCTCTGCGAAGACCGACCGGAAGAGCGGGGTGTCGATGAAGCCGGGGCAGATGGCGTTGGCCCGGATGCCCCGCCGGCCGTAGTCGATGGCCAGGTTGCGGGTGAGCAGGACGACCCCACCCTTCGAGGCGTTGTAGGTGCTGCCGCCCTCGGTGCCCTCCAGTCCCTCCACCGAGGCCACCGTCACGATCGAGCCCCGTCCGGCCTCGAGCATCGGCCCCAGCGCCGCCTTGCAGGTGAGGAAGGTGCCCTTGAGGTTGACGTCCTGCACGCGCTCCCACTCCTCGACGGGCACGAGATGGACCGGGCCGCCGCCGGCGACCCCGGCCGCCGTGACCACACAGTCGAGCTGCCCGAAGGCCGCGACGGTGTCGGCCACGGCGGCGAGCTGGGCCCCCTCGTCCCGCACGTCGACCTCGTGCCAGCGCTCGGCCGGGCTGCCCTCCGGCGCCGGCCCCAGGTCGAGGCCGACCACGGTGGCCCCCTCGGCGACGAAGCGCTCGACGCAGGCGGCACCGATCCCCGATGCCGCCCCGGTGACGAGGGCGACCTGTCCGTTCAGCCGTGTCATGCCCCGGACCGTAGGCGGCGCCGGGCCGATCTCACCGCCGGAAGGTGGCCTCGAAGAAGTCGAAGATGGCGGCGGTGGCATCGAGGTCCTGGTTGGTGGGGCCGAAGCGGTCGGGCGGCAGGACCGGCCCGCCCGGCCAGGTGTGGCCCCCGCCCCGGACCTTCAGGTGGACCGTCGGGGCGTCACAGCCCTCGTAGCGGATCTCCACGATGGAGGGGAGCAGCTCGGTGGTCGTCGGGCCCGAGGTGCAACCGTTGCGGATCGACCACTGGCGCAGCCGCTCGGGCACCGACGGCACGGTCAGCAACCCGTTGAGGCGACCGCCGAGCGGGCCACCGCGGTAGGGCACGGTCGGATCGGCGGTGCCGTGGATGGCCAGTAGCGGCACCGGGCGCTCGAGGCAGGGCCCGGCGATGTTGAACCCGGTGACCGGGGCCACGGCCGAGAAGAGGTGGGGCACGGCGCAGGTCATGGCCGCCGCCATCGCCGATCCGTTGGACATGCCCATGGCGAAGCGGCGGGCCGGGGCAATGCACAGGCGACGGTTGACGTCGGCCACCACGGCCCGGACGAAGGCGACATCGGCGCCCCCCGCCGCCCGGAGGTACCAGAACGTCCGGCCCGCGTCGGGGGTGGCCACGACCCAGCCCCGCCGGGCCGCCTCCTGGCTGGCCCTGGTGAGGGCCATCTCCTGCACGGCGTTGGAGCCGGCCCCGTGCAGGTCGACCACCAGCGGCACCCGGACCCGGCCCGTGTACCCGGGGGGCACGCTCAGCCGGTACGTCCGGGCCATGCCGTTCACCCGCACCGTCCGCACCTGGGTCCCGGCCCGACGGGCCTGGCCACACCCGGAGGCGGTGGCCTCGGCGCCGGTCGACGGTGACGCCGCCGTGGGCGCCGGGGCCACGAGCGCCAGGAGCGCCAGCGCGGTGACGAGCAGGGTCATGGGGCGGAGGGAACGCATCGGCCCATCCTGGCAGACCCGCAGCCCCGCTCTTGCGCGGCCGGGTCCGGCCCTCTAGGGTCGGTAGTCACAACTGCGATCGGCCGTTTGCAGTGTCGAACAGTGATCCACTTGGCGAGCACTGCCACGGCCCCCACCCGTGCCTTGGAGGCTCAGTGAAGCTCGACCTGCTCTACGAGATCGACGTCCCCCGCCCGTGGGGCGACAAGCCGCACCCGTACGGCCAGCGGGAGCACGAGCAGCGGTCCTACTACGAGGCGCTGGAGCAGGTCACCTTCGCCGACCAGCTCGGGTACAACACCGTCTGGCTGGTCGAGCACCACTTCCGTGAGGGGCGGTCGCACTGCCCGGCGTCGGAGACCGTGCTGGGGGCCCTGTCCCAGCGCACCGAGCAGATCGGCATGGGCTTCGGCGTGACCCTCACCCCGTTCGGCTTCGGCAACCCCGCCCGCGTGGCCGAGAAGGTCGCCACGGTCGACATCCTCTCGAAGGGCCGGGTCCAGTGGGGCACCGGCCGCTCGACCCCGATGGAGCAGACGGCCTTCGGCGTGGACATCGCGAAGAGCCGTGAGGACTGGCGCGAGGCCATCGAGATCATCTGCGGCATGTGGCGCGAGGAGTACTTCGAGTACGAGTCGGAGCGCTTCTCGTTCCCCCGCCGCATGGTGACACCGAAGCCGTACCAGGACCCGCACCCGCCGGCCTGGATGGCGGCCACGTCGCAGTCGTCGGCCACCACCGCCGGTGAGAACGGCCTCGGCCTGCTGTCGTTCACGATCATGCAGCCCATCGAGATGATGGGCAAGGCCATCGAGATGTACCGGGAGGCCCAGCTCAACGCGAAGCCGCTGACCGATGTCCACAACAACAAGGTGGCCGCCTACACCCTGGTCCACTGCGCCGAGGACCAGGCCCAGCTCAAGGCCAACAACCTGTTCGAGTCGCTGGGCTGGTGGTACCAGAACCTGGCCCAGTTCACCATCGACTGGGAGTTCCCCAACACCCCTCAGGAGGAGGTGGACCGGATCTTCCCGCTGATGAAGCCGCTGGCCGAGGGCAACATCCCGGTCGACACCTTCATGGACGCCGACATGATCATCTGCGGTGACGCCGACACCTGCTACGAGAAGATGAAGCACTACGCCGACCTCGGCGTGGACGAGCTCCTCTGCTACGTGCAGTTCGGCTACCTGCCGCACGAGTCGGTCATGAAGACCCTCGAGATCATCGGCAAGGAGGTGCTGCCCGAGATCGAGAAGTACGAGCCCGGCCCCGGCACCGCCGCCTACGAGCAGAAGCAGATGGCGGCGGCCGCGGCGAAGTAGGCCCGGTCCCACCGACGCACGCCGGCGAGGCGGGGCCCCGGGCCCCGCCTCGCTGCGTTTCCCCTGCCGGTTCGATGACCAGAGCCATCCGATGAACGGAGCGGTCCGATGACCGAGAAGCCCGCCGCCCCCGACCGACCGGAGCGCGCCCGCGGCCCCCGCCGCAGTGCGCAGGTCGAGCCCTTCCTGCGCGGCTGCGCCTGGCCCGAGGCCCCCGGGGTGCCCTACCCGCGGGCCAAGCCCGACCTCCCCATGCTGCGCCTGCCCATGGACACCTGGGCCATGGCGTCCATCCCCGCCGGGGTCCGCCTCGAGCTGGTCGGTGACGCCCCCGAGGTCGACCTGCGCTACGCCTGCGCCCACGACAGCTTCGGCTACCTGGGCGGCGGCGAGTGCCGGGAGTTCGTCGTCTGGCACGAGGGCGAGCGGCTGGCCGCCGTCCCCGCCGAGGCCGGCGAGCACACCGTGCGACTGCCCCGCGACGGCGAGGGCCGCACCATCGTCTACCTGCCCGAGCGCATGGGTCCGACGGTCCTCGAGCTGACCGGGGTCGGCGGTACCGTCGAGCCCGCCCCCGCCCAGCCCCGGTGGCTCTGCTACGGCGACTCCATCGCCGAGGGCTGGACCGTCACCACCGCCGACCGGTCCTGGCCGTCGGTGGCGGCCCGGGACCACGGCCTCGACGTGGTCAACCTGGGCTACGCCGGGTCGGCCCGGGGCGAGATCCCCTCGGCCGAGGAGCTGGCCGAGCTCGACGCCGACGTCATCTCCGTCGGCCACGGCACCAACTGCTGGACCCGCACGCCCCACAGCGTCGAGCTCTTCGCCGCCGGGCTGTCTGCGTTCCTCGACATCGTGCGCCAGGGCCACCCGACCACGCCCATCGTGGCCGTCAGCCCCATCACCCGGCCCGACGCCGAAGAGCAGCCGAACCGCCTGGGGGCCACGCTCACCGACCTGCGGGCGGCGTTCGAGTCCGTGGTGGCCGGGCGCATCGCCGATGGCGACGACCGGCTGGTGCTGCTGGAGGGGTACCCACTGGTGACCGTCGAGCAGCTGGCCGACGGCATCCACCCCGGCGACGAGGGCCACGCCGCCATGGCCGCCGCCATCGGGCCGGTCGTCGCCGGCACCCTGGCCTGAGCGGGCGGCGACGGTGGCCCGGCCCGCACCGGCGGTCGACCGAGCGGTCGAGATCCTCGACTTCCTCGCCGACCACCCGCAGGACGCCTTCTCGCTGTCCGAGCTGGCCCGCCGCCTCGACCTCAACAAGGCCAGTGCCCACGCCGTCCTGAACGCCCTGGTCGACCGCGGGTACCTGCTGCGCCACCCGACCCGCAAGGACTTCCGCCTCGGTCCCCGTCTCATCGCCGTGGGCGAGGCGGCCCGGGAGCAGTACCCCGTCGTCGACTTCGCCCGCGACGAGCTGCGCCGACTGAGCGCGGACCTGGGCACCGAGTGCGTGGCCAGCGTGCCCGTGGGCGACGAGATGGTGATCGTCGACCGGGCCGGCCCGGTCCGGGCCATCGGGCTGACCGTGGCCGTCGGGTCCCGGTTCCCCCTGGTGCCGCCCATGGGCACGGTGTTCATGGCCTGGTCGCCGCCGGCCGAGATCGACGAGTGGCTGCGCCGGGTGGGTCCCGACGCCGGCGAGATCGAGCTGGGCCGCTACCGCCAGGCCCTGGCGGCCGTGCGGGACCGGGGCTACTCGGCCGGTCTCGACGGCGACCGGTCCCGCTCGGTCGACGACGCCCGGGAAGGCCAGCTCGACGGCGACGAGTACCAGCTGCTCGACCTGGCCGGCGGCGAGGCGTACCGCATCGCCACCATCGGCGCCCCCGTCTTCGACGCCGACGGCCGGGTGGTGCTCGGGGTGTTCGTCGTCGGCTTCCGCGAGGCCCTGGCGGCCGAGACGGTGCCCACCGTCGCCCGCCGCCTCCTCGCCGCCACCGAGTCGGTCACCGCCTCACTGCACGGACAGGTCCCGGCGTGACCGGCGCCGCCGACCCCGCCGAGCTGGCCCACCGCTACGCCGTCGCCCTCGACCGCAAGGACCTCGACACCCTGGCCGGCCTCTTCGTGCCCGCCATCGCCGACAAGGTGCGGGCCCAGCTCGAGCCCACCATCGGGCGACTCGGGGTCACGGTGCTGTCGGTCACCACCCAGGTCCTCGACCGGGTCGACGAGGACCACGCCACCGGCGTCGTGTACTGCAGCGCCGAGATCGACGACCCCGACGAGGGCTGGATCCGTCAGTCGATCGTCTACCAGGACCGCTACGAGCGCCACGACGGCCGCTGGTACTTCAAGGCCCGCGACCACCAGCTCGTCTACGGCATCCGCCAGGCCGACACCCCCCTCGCCCAACCCCCCGCCGACTGGCCCACCCGCCAGGTCGGCCGCGGCACCTACCCCCCGACCCCGTAGGCGCCTACGCTCCCCCCGTCGCTTCCCCCGACCCCCCGCTTCTGGCCGGGGATTTCGGTGCCCCAGCACCGAAATCAAGGGCCAGAACGAGCTCTTGCCCGGAGGAAGCCCCGTGGACCGCGTGCTCGCCCTCTACCGGCTGTCGGCCCGACAGCACGGTGCCGTCTCGATCCCCCAACTCCGGGGCCTCGGCCTCACCTACGACCAGATCGACCACCTGATCGAGTCGGGCCATTGGCTCCGTCTGACCCCCATGGTCCTCGTGCGCACCGGGACGCCGGACACCGACGCGGCAGCCTGCATGGCCGCGGTGCTCGACGCCGGCCTCGGGGCCGCCCTGTCCCACTGGTCGAACGCGGCGTGGTGGGGGATCCCCGGCTTTCGGCTCCGCCCCATCCACGTGACCCGCACCCGCAAGCGCAGCGACACGCCGGCCCGACTCGCGGTGATCCACGAGCCCCGGCACTTCCCCGCAGCCCACCGGCGCATCCTGCGGGGGGTGCCGGTCACGGTGCCGTCACGGATCCCCTTCGACCTCGCGGCCACCGATCCCTGGGGCGCCGAACGCGCCCTCGACCGTTGTTGGGCCCGCGGGCTGCTCAGTCACGCCTCGTGCATGGCCATGCTCGACGAACTGGCGGAGCGGGGCCGGAAGGGCATCACCCACATGCGCGAGCTCCTCGACGCGCGCGGGCCCGACTACCGGCCGAACGACAGCGGCGTCGAGGACCGGTTCCAGGAGCTCTGCCGGAGGTCGGCCTGGAGGTGGACCGCCAACGAGACCTGCTCGGCCGCGGGGAATGGCTCGGCCGTGTCGACTTCCTGGTCCGCGGACGACCCGTGGTGCTCGAGGTGGACAGCGCCCTCTACCACGAGGCGCTGATCGATCGACGGGCCGACGCCGCCCGGACGGCAGCGCTGCAGGCCGAGGGCTACGAGATCCATCGCTTCACCGACCACGAGATCTTCCACGACCGCCACGGCACCCTGCGCCGACTGCGATCCATCCGTTCTGGCCGGTGATTTCGGTGCCCTGGCACCGAAATCCAGGGCCAGAACGGCGGCGGAGGCGGGGGGCGGGACCTTCAGTCGGTGAGGAAGGACTCGAGGTGGGCGGCGAGGACGAGGGGCTGGTCGCCCTGGATGGAGTGGCCGGCGTCGTCGACCACCACGACGCGGGCCTCGGGGCGACGACGCAGGAGCTCGGCCACATCCGCGTCGTCCACCACCGACCCCGAGGAGCCGCCCCGCAGCAGGAGCAGCGGCGCGTCGCTGCGCTCGACGGCGTCCCACAGGGAGCCGAACTCGCCGGCGGGCTCGCCCTCGGGGAAGTTCCACTCCCGCATCGGGTCCCAGCGCCAGGTCCAGGTCCCGTCGGGGTTCTCCTTGGCGTTGTGCAGGATCCCCCGCCGCAGTGACGAGACCGAGCGGGTCGGGTTGAAGGCCACCGTCCGCTCGAGGATCTCGTCGAAGGAGGCGAAGACCTCCGGCCCCGACACGAAGGCCACGATGGGTTCGGCCTTGGCGTGGTCCACCCCCGGCGTCACGTCGACCACGACCAGGCGGCGGACCAGGTCGGGATGGCGGTCGGCCAGGCAGAACGAGGTCAGGCCACCCAGCGACATGCCCACCACGGCCTCCGCCGTCGGCGCGTGCTCCCGCACCATCACCGCCACGTCGTCGGCCAGGTGCGGTGGCCAGTACGAGTGGTCGTCGCGCCAGTCCGAGTGGCCGTGGCCGGGCAGGTCGACGGCGAGCAGCGGGCGGTCGAGGGCCAGCGCCACGGTGTCCCAGGTGTGGGCGTTCTGGGCGCCGCCGTGGACGAGCACCAGCTCGGGGTCGCCCTCGCCCCACTTGAGGGCGCTGACCCGCCGGTCACCGTCGACGGCGACCGCCACCCGCTCGACCCGGGGCGGGCCGTCGTAGGCCAGCCCCACCTCCTCGGCGTTCTCGTGGAACAGCCCGAACTCGTCGTAGTCGGCCACGGGTCAGCCCTCCGGGACCACGCCCCGCAGCCCGTCCTCGCCGAACACCGGCTCGAGGAAGGCCTGGAACAGTGGGCCCCGGCGCAGCGAGTGCCCGCCGTCGACGTGGAGCACCTGGCCGGTCACCCAGGTGGACTGGTCCCCGGCGAGGTAGGCGGCGGCGGCGGCGATGTCGTCCACCGTGCCCGGGCGGGCGATGGGCATCTGCTCGAGGTAGTCGTCGAGCACGGGGCCCCCGGCGGTGATGGCCCCGACCAGCTCGGTGTCTACCAGTCCGGGGGCGATGGCGTTGACCCGCACGTTGGAGGCCCCCAGCTCGTCGGCTGCCATCTGGCACAGGGCCTCGATGCCCGCCTTCGACGGCCCGTAGGCGCCGAACCACCGGTGGGTGGTGGTCCCGGCGATCGAGGAGATGCCGATGAACGAGCCGCCGCCGCCCCGGATCATCACCGGGGCGGCGTGCTTCAGCACGAGGAAGGTGCCGACCACGTTCAGGTCCATGGTCTCGCGGAAGGCGGCGGTGTCGACCTGGGTGACCGGACCGATCGTGGACGAACCGCCGGCCGAGGCCACCACCACGTCCAGGGTGCCGGTCGGCTCGGCGGCGGCCGCCACCGCGGCCCGCACCGAGTCCTCGTCGGTCACGTCGCAGCTGACGGCCCGCACGTCGCCCTCGAGCTCGGCCCGGGCGGCGTCCAGCCGCTCCTGGCTGCGCCCGCAGATCGTCACCGTGGCGCCTTCCGCGGCCAGCCGCCGGGCACAACCCAGCCCGATGCCGCTGCCCCCGCCGGTGACCAGTGCGCCCTTGCCCTCGAGTCCGAATCCCATGCGCCGTTTCTAGTCGCCCGCCGCCGATGACCGGCCAAGCTCCGACGACAGCGGTTACCGTCCCGGCGTGCCGAGACTCACTGCGAGGACCTGGATCGGGGCGGGCGTGGTCGCCGCCGCCCTGACCGTGGCCGGGGTCGCCATCGCCGGCGCCCAGGCCGACGGCGACCCGAGGGGGACCGACTCCCTGTCCCCCGCCGAGCTGGAGGAGGCCACGGGCTTCGCCCGCAGCCAGGACGCCACCGAGGGCGCCGGCCTCGATGGCGACGACGTGCTCCTCCTCGTCGAGCGCCACCAGGAGGCCAAGGACGCCCCCGAGGGGCTACGCCGGGCCGACGTGTACGTCTACTCCTACGGCGACGACGTGCTCACCCGCACCCTCGTCGACCTCACCACCGGCCAGGCGGTCGAGAGCCGGATCCTGCCCGGGACCCAGCTCCCCCTCGTCGCCGAGGAGGTCGACCGGGCCCTCACCCTGGCCCTCGAGGACCCGGCCTTCGAGACCCTCCTCGCCACCCGGTACCGGCAGGCGACGGGCCGGGACCTGGTCGACCCGGCCACCGACCTGCGCCTTCAGGCGATGACCTTCCGGGCCGACTCGAACCCCGCCGCCGCACGGGGTGACGCCGCCCGGTGCGGTCAGCACCGCTGCGCCCAGCTCCTCATCCAGACCAGCGACGACTTGTTGGTGAACCTGCTGCCCATCGTCGACCTGTCCGAGGGTCGCCTGGTCTCCCGGGAGGGCTTCTTCTCATGAGCGCCCGACGCGGACGTACCGTCGCCCTCCTCCTCGCCACGGTTCTCCTGGCCGGAGCGGTGCCGGTGGCCCTACGGGCCGCCGACGCCTCCGGGACCTTCAGCTGCAACACGGGTTACGTCGACGAGACCCTCGCCAACGGCGCCCGCTGGCAGCTCTGCCTCGAGGAGCGCCAGCGGGAGGGCATCGTCCTCCACGACGTGACCTACACCCCACCCGGTGGTCAACCCATCGAGATCCTGGGCCTGGGGGCCCTGGCCGAGATCCACGTCCCCTACGACGACAACGGCGCCCGGTTCCACGACCTGTCCGACATCGGCCTGGGCATCGACCAGTCCGCTCCCGGTGACTACGGGATGCTCGAGCTCACCCCGGCCGACTGCCCCAACGGGACGATCCTGCCCGCCGCCGGCCATGACGTGATCTGCCAGACCGAGGCGGCGACCGGCTACGCCTACAAGTCCTACGACCAGCAGGCCCAGGGCACCTCCCTCAGCCTGTTCAGCGTCAGCGCCCTCGGCGCCTACAACTACGTGGTCGCCTGGAACCTCGACGACGACGGCACCATCCGCCCCGAGGTCGGGGCCACCGGCACCCTCCAGAGGTACGGCGGCCGACCCACGGCCGGCTGGCCACTGGGCAACGGCCAACGGGGCGTGGCCCACATGCACAACTTCTACTGGCGCCTCGACTTCGACATCGACGGCCGCTTCCACGACCGGGTCGAGGAACTGGAGGCCGTCGGCCAGCCCGGCACCGGTCGCCGGGAGCTGCGCAACACCCGCCGAGCCTTCACCACCGAGGTCGCCCGGCAGGTCGCCCCCACGCGCTTTCGGAGCTGGCGGATCCGGGACACCGCGACCGCGAACGCCGACGGCCACCCGATCAGCTACGAGCTGCTCCCCAACACCGACCACATCTACCGGGGCCCCGCCTTCGAGGGCTTCACCCAGGATGAGCTCTACCTGACGAGGTACCGGGGCTGCGAACGCTTCGCCTCCCACAACGACGCCCCGTGCTCGGGTGACGTGGACGACTTCGTCAACGGCCAGGGTGTCACCGAACAGGACGTCGTGGTCTGGTATGGCTCGTCGTTCCATCACCTGCCGCGGGATGAGGACGAGGACCACATGCACCCCCACTGGACCGGGTTCTCGATCATCCCGCGGGACCTGACCGCCACCAATCCCGTCGGCTGACGCGACGAGGCCCCGACCAGATCACCGGTCGGGGCCCGCCCCCACGCCGTCGGTCGCTCAGCTCCCCATCAGCTTGGCCTTCTCGGCCTGGAACTCGGCCTCGGAGAGCACGCCATCGGCCTTGAGCTTGGCCAGGCGCTCGAGGTCGGCGACCCGGTCGCTGCCCCCGGCCGGAGGCGGGGGCGGGGCGGCGGCGCCGATGCTCGGGTCGAGCGGGTGGGGGATGCCGAACTCACGGAAGATCGGCAATTGGTCGGCCGAGGCCCCGTCGGGCATGCCGACGGCGAAGGTGGTGGGATCGGCCCGGTCGTACCAGGCCGGCCACACGTCGCCCACCCGGGGCATCTGGGTCTGGTTGATCATCATCGTCTTCTGGGCCATGAAGGGAGCTCCCCCCTCCAGCGGCTCCATCTGGAACTCGACGTTGCACTGGATGTTGATCTCGTTGATGATCATCCCGGTCGGGCTGACCCGGAGGATCTTGGCCCGGGCCTTGGCCCCGGTGGCCACCAGGTTCTGCGCTTGGGCCTGCTTCTCCGGCGACATCCCGAAGGCCGCGCGCACCTTCCGCAGGACGGAGAAGGTGATGACCAGCGGGACCACCACGGACAGCACGATGATGAGGGTCAAGGACATGACCCCATCATGGCCCCCGGCCGGCGCCGGGAGGTGAGTAGGCCCTACTCAAATCCCCCGCAGCCCTAGACGCCGGCCCGCAGCAGTCGGCCCGGGCGGGCGTCGAGGTCCTCGCCGTCCCGGCGGATGGCGGTGCCGTTGACCCACACGTGCTCGATCCCCCGGCTGCGGGCGATCAGGCGGTCGGCGCCGGCGGGCAGGTCCCACACCCGCTCCTGGGGCTCGGAGGCCACCGTGTCGGGGTCGAAGGCCACCAGGTCGGCGACCAGGCCCCCGGCGATGCGACCGCGGTCCTCCACGCGGAAGACGTCGGCGGCCTGGCCACTCAGTCGCCACACGGCCTGCTCGAGGGTGAGCACCTCCCGCTCCCGGCACCAGACCGACAGCAGGTGGGTCGAGAAGTTGGCGTCGCAGAGCTGGCTGGCGTGGGCGCCGGCGTCGGAGAGGCCCAGCACCGTGCGGTCGTCCTGGAGGAGCTCGGTCAGCTCCTCCTCGTCGTTGTTGGCCAGGACGATCCGGTACCGGGTGGCCAGGTCGTCCTCGAGGGCCAGGTCGATCATCAGGTCGAGCGGGTGGACACCCCGCTCGGCGGCCAGGTCGGCCATGGTCGGCCCCTCGACCAGGCCCTGGTGGCGGGGGCTCTCCTGGACGGTGGCCTGGGTCAGGCGGTCCCCCCACATCGAGCGGTCGTTGCGCATCCGCTCCCGCCAGGCCGGGTCCCGGTAGACGTCGGCCCGCTGGTCGTGGGGGACGGCGAGGACCTCCTGGAAGGCGTCGATGGTCGCCATCGGGAAGGGGTCGGCCATCGTCACCTGCATGACGAGCGGCCGGCAGGCGACCTGGGGCCAGACCTGACCGCCCCGGGCCTCGGTGGCGTCGAGGATGCCCTTGGCGCCGCCCTCGCCCCACATGCCCGACAGCAGCGCCGTCCACGAGACCGGTCGACCGGTCGCCTTGGAGATCTCGGCGAACTGGTCGAGGAACAGGTTGGCGCCGACCGTGGCCTGCATGACGCCCCGGCCGGCGTCGCCCAGGGCCGAGGCCAGGGCCTTGGCCTCCTCGAAGCTGGCCAGGCGGCTGGGCACGGGCTTGCCGTAGGCCCCGGCATGGGTGGGGGCGGCCGAGGTGGCGAAACCCATGGCCCCGGCGTCGAGGGCCTCCCGGACGATCGCGGCCATGGCCGCCACCTCGTCGTCGGTGGCCTCCCGCTCGGTGGCGTCGTCACCCATCACGAACAGCCGCGTCGGGGTGTGGCCGACCATGGCCCCCACGTTGAGCCGCTTGGGCAGGGCGTCGACCGCGGCCAGGTACTCCGGGAACGACTCGAAGGTCCAGTCGATGCCGGCGACCAGGGCGTCGAGGGCCATGCCCTCCACGTTCTCCAGGGTGCGGGCGATGACCTCACGATGCTCGGGTCGGGTGGGGGCGATCCCGAAGCCGCAGTTGCCCATGACCGCGCTGGTGACCCCGTGCCAACACGACGGCGTGAGGTCGGGGTCCCAGAGGATCTGGGCGTCGTAGTGGGTGTGGACGTCGATGAAGCCAGGGGCCAGGACCAACCCGTCGAGGTCGACCTCCTCGGCCCCGGCGGCCGCCGCCACCTCGCCCACCGCGACGATGCGGCCGTCGGCCACGCCGACATCGGCCCGACGGCGAGGCGCCCCCGTGCCGTCCACCACGGTCCCGTTGCGCAGGATCAGGTCCATCTCGTCCCCCTGGAGGTCCCCGGGCCGACCGGGTCGGCCCC
>CAYTJS010000003.1:25232-33193 GCA_964438115.1 uncultured Iamiaceae bacterium | reverse complement strand
GGCCGCCGCCACCCTGTGGTGGCGCCGGGGCGTGCCCAACGCGTGGGGCCCCGCCCCGACCGTCGGCCTGCCCCTCTTCGCCGCCGCCTCGTCGGCGATGATCCTCGCCCGCTTCCGAGCCGCCCGCCGCCCCGGCTGACCCAATGGAGGAAATCGGGTCCCGAATCCGGACCGCATTTCCTCCATTACGGACAACCCACCCGGCCCAGCAGCGTTGGCGGCGACCACGTACTCAGCAGTACGGGTGCAGCAGGGAGAGTTGGAAGTCGCCGGCGGGGTCGGTCCAGGTGGCGTCGGTGACCCAGCCGAGGTCCCACAGTTCCTCGGCCAGGGCGTCGGGGCGGAACTTGGCGCAGGTCTCGGTCAGCAGCTCCTCGCCCTCGGCGAAGGACACCGTCAGGTCGAGGGCCGGGACATGGGCGACGAGGTCCCGGCGGGCCCGCAGCCGCATCTCGATCCAGGACTGCTCCTCGTTCCACACCGCCCGGTGCTCGAAGGCGTCGGGGTCGAAGTCGGCGCCCAGCTCCTGGTTGAGGACCCGCAGCACGTTGCGGTTGAAGTCGGCGGTGACCCCGGCGGCGTCGTCGTAGGCCGCGACCAGGCGGTCGACGTCCTTCACCAGGTCGGTGCCCAGCAGGAGCCACTCGTCGTGGCCCAGGGCGGCGTCCAGATCGGTGAGGAAATGGCGGCGCTGGGGGGGGTCGAAGTTGCCGATGGTGCTGCCCAGGAAGGCGACCAGGCGCCGGCCCTCGTCGGGCAGTCGCCGCAGGTGGCGATGGAAGTCGCCCACTACGGCGGTGACCTCGAGGCCGTACTGCTCGGCGATGTCGCGGGCCGCCGCCTCGAGGACCTCGGGGCTGACGTCGAGGGGGACGAACCGCTCGAGGATCCCGGCCCTGGTGTAGGCGTCGAGCAGCAGGCGGGTCTTCTCCGAGGTGCCCGAGCCCAGCTCGACCAGGGTCTGGGCCGGGGCGGCGGCGACGATGTCGTCGGCGTGGGCCTCGAGGATCGCCTGCTCGGCCCGGGTCAGGTAGTACTCGGACAGGCGGGTGATCTCGTCGAAGAGGATGCTGCCCCGCTCGTCGTAGAACCAGATGGGCGGCAGGCGCTTCTGCTCGGCGGTCAGGCCGGCCACCACGTCGGCGGCCATGGCCTCCTCGCGGGCGGTCGGCTCCAGGTGGGTCTCGAGGCGCACGCTCACGGGCACCGCGCCTGGTGCTCGTCGGTGGCCAGGCGAAGCCCGGAGAACGCCCACTGGGACGAGGCCGGGAAGAAGTTCCGGTAGGTCACCCGGGTGTGGCCCGTCGGCGTGGCACAGCAGCCGCCCCGCAGGACGTGCTGGTTGACCATGAACTTGCCGTTGTACTCGCCCACCGCGCCCGGGGCTGTCCGGAAGGCCGGATAGGGCAGGTAGGCCGAGGCCGTCCACTCCCAGACCTCGCCGATCAGCGCCGTGGCGCCCGGCGGGGTGGGACGGGGGCGCAGCACGCCGGAGGTCAGCTCGTGGCCGTCGGCTGGCCGGTCGGCGGCCACCGCCTCCCACTCGGCCTCGGTCGGCAGGCGGGCCCCGGCCCAGCGGGCGTACGCGTCGGCCTCGAAGTAGCTCAGGTGGACGGCCGGGCGGGCCGGGTCGAGGGGCTCCTCGCCGGCCAGACCGAACTCCCACCACCGGCCGTCGTCGTCGCGGTGCCAGTAGAGCGGGGCCGAGGCTCCCGAGGCGAGGACGCCGGCCCAACCCTCCGACAGCCAGAGGTCGGGGCGGCGGTAGCCGTCGTCCTCGACGAAGGCCAGGAATTCGCCGTTGGTCACCGGGCGGTCGGCCAGGGCGAAGGGCGCCAGCCACACGGTGTGGCGGCCCCCCTCGTTGTCGAAGGCGAACCCGTCACCGTCGTGGCCGATCTCGACGGGCCCGCCGTCGTGGGCCAGCCACCCCTGGGGACGGGCGGCCCCGGTGACCGGGCACGGATCGGCCAGGTAGGCGGGGCCGAAGGGATGGCGGGACAGGACGTGGGCGATGTCCATCAGCAGTAGCTCCTGGTGCTGCTGCTCGTGGTGGAGACCCAGCTCGACCAGGGCCAGCGTCGCCTCGTCCAGGCCGGCGGCGAGGGCGTCGACCATGGCGGCGTCGACGTGGGCTCGGTAGGCCGCCACCTCGACGATCCCGGGGCGGGTGAGCAACCCCCGCTCGGGGCGGGCGTGCCGGGGCCCGGCGGCCTCGTAGTAGGAGTTGAAGAGGAAGGCGAAGTTGGGGTCGAAGGGCTCGTAGCCCGGCACCGACGGCCCCAGCACGAAGGTCTCGAAGAACCAGGTCACGTGCGCCCGGTGCCACTTGGTCGGGCTCACGTCGGGCATGGACTGGACCGTCTGGTCCTCAGCCGAGAGCGGCTCGGCCAGCGCCTCGGTCAGGCACCGGACGGCGCAGTACCCGTCGGCGGTGGGGGTCGGGGGCGCGCTCATCGGCTAGCCCAGCCCGAACCGGGCGGCGACCCAGTCGTCGTTGCGCCACGAGTCGAGCCAGCAACAGATGGCGCTCGCCGGCCGAGGGGTGCGGGGGCGCCCATCGGGCGCGCGTCGTTGACCCATGGTCGACCAAACGCCGTGGGGGCCGCTGGTGTTCCCGGTGGTCGGGGAAGTCCCGGTCGGGGCGAGTGGTTCCCGTGCCGACGGCATCCCCACGAGGCACCCGGGCGCTCGGGTGGACCGGCCGCATCGAGATCCCCGCCACCGGCGTCGACTTCTTCTTCCTCGAAGGGGTTGATCTCGACACCCTTCAGGACGGTCCCCGCCACTATCCCGGCACCCCGCTGCCCGGCCAGCCCGGCAACGCCGCCATCGCCGGCCACCGCACGACCTACCTCCACCCGTTTCTCGACCTCGACGACGTGGGCCCCGGTGACCGCATCCACGTCACCTACCCGGGTGGGGACCGATTCACCTAGGTGTTCGAGGGGGCCCAGGTGGTCGACCCCAGCCAGGTCGATGTCCTGTACGACAAGGGGGACGATCGCCTGACCCTCACGGCGTGCAACCCGAAGTACAGCGCCCGCCAGCGCCTGGTCGTCACCGCTTCCTTGGTCGATGCCCCGGCACCGCTGCCGGTTCCCGATCCGACCGCGCCGCCCGTCCGCGCGGGTCCGGTTCCGCCGCCGGACCTCGACCTCGGCGGTGACCTCGACGGGGCTCGGGGCCCGGTCGCCCCCGCACTGATCTGGGGCCTCGCCGTCGTCGTCCTCTGGTCGGTCGCCAACCGGCTGGCCCGGGCCTGGCACCCCCTCCCCGTCTACCTCGCGGCCACGCCCCTCGTCCTCGTGGTCCTCTTCGGGGCCTTCCAGCGACTCAGCCAACTGCGGCCCGCGGCGATCTGAGGGGAAGGCTCCCGATCCCGAGTGGGTTCCCGACCCATGATCAGCGCAACCGTCGATGGCACCGTGATCGCCGAGGCCGACCGGACCGTCTACCTCGAGGGCAACCACTACTTCGCCCCGGAGGACGTGAACGAGGTCCACCTCCACCCGAGCGCGACGCGGACCGTGTGCCCGTGGAAGGGGGTCGCCCATTACTACGACGTGGAGGTCGACGGCGTGACCCTGCGCGACGCGGCCTGGACCTACCCCCGGACCTCGCCCCTGGCCCGCAGGATCCGGGGCCGCATCGCCTTCTGGCGTGGCGTCGAGGTGGGCGACAGCATGGGGCGATGATCGCCCTCGTCACCGACTCGGCTTCGATGCTGCCGCCCCCGTGGCAGACGCGGGACGACGTCGAGATCGTCCCCGTGGTGGTCACCCTGGACGGTGCGCCCCGGCGGGAGGGCGTCGACCTCGACGCCGAGACGTTCTACCGCCGTCTGGCCGAGGGTGCTGCGGTGACCACGGCCGCCCCCTCCCCGGGCGAGGTGCTGGCCGCCTACCGGGCCGCGGCGGCGGCCGGGGCCGACGAGATCGTGTCGATCCACACCGGTACGGACTACTCCGCGGTGGTCGATGCCGCCCGGCTGGCTGCCCGCGAGACCGAGATCCCCGTCGAGGTGGTCGACAGTGGCACGGCGTCGTTCCCCGTCGCCCTGTGCGTGGCCGCGGCGGCCGACGCCCGTCGGGCCGGCGGCGACCGGACGGCGGTGGTGGAGGCCGCTCACCGGACCGCGGCCGTCGTGGACAGCATCTTCGTGGTCGGTGCCCCCGACCTCGCCCGCCAGGGCGGACGCCTCCCGGCCGGCCTGGCGGTGGCGGCCATGACCCTGCTCACCCTCGGCCCGGCGGGCCTGGGCGAGCACGACACCGTGGGCGACCTCGACCAGGCCCTCGAGGCCATGGCCGGCCATGTCGTGGCCCGGGCTGCCACCGGCCCCCTCCGCGTCGGCGTGGGCGATGCCGACCGGCCCGGCCTGGGCGACGACCTCGCCGCCCGCATCGGCGCGGTCGACGGCATCGTCGAGCTCACCCGCTACCAGATCGGCCCGAGCGTCGGCGCCCACGGCGGGGCCGGCACCGTCGGCGCCGTCTGGGCCCCGCTGCCGGAGCGCTGACCACCTACGGGTCGGGTCGCTCGACGCGGCTGGCCACCAGGACGCCGGCGTTCGACACCGCGAACGGGACCAGGTAGGTCGTGGCCGACTTCAGCCAGACGGCCCCGGAGGCATCGCCGCGCAGGACGACGTCGAGCTGGTTGATGGCGAACAGCACCGTGCCCACGACGAGGGCGATGACCAGGGTCCGACGCAGGTGCGGCCGGTAGCAGACCACGGCGACCGCCTCCCTCCACGTCGACCAGGTGGGAGCCGTGGCCCCGTCAGTGGGAGGCAAGGTCGTTCAGCGCGTCCTCGATCCCGCGGTGGAAGGTCGGGTAGGCGTAGATCATCGACCGGAGCTCGTCGATCGGCACCCGGGCGTGGACCGCCAGGGCGAGGAGTCCGAGGACCTCCCCACCGGCCGGACCCACCGAGGTGGCACCAACCAGGACACCGAGGTCGGCGTCGGTGACCAGCTTGATGACGCCTTCGTTGCCCACCCCGTGCAACCAGCCCCGGGCGGTGGAGGGGACCGTGGCCCTCCCCACGGCGACCCGGATCCCGGCGGCCTCGGCGTCGGCTTCACGGCGGCCCACCGAGCCCACCTCGGGGTCGGTGAAGGTCACCCGGGGCACGGCGTGGTACTCCGCCGGACCGGCCTCCTCGCCGAGGATGTCGGCCACGGCGATGCGGGCCTGGTACATGCCCACGTGGGTGAAGGCCCCGTGGCCGGTGACGTCGCCCACGGCCCACACCCCGTCGGTGACCCGCAGGTGCTCGTCGGTGGGCACCGCCCGCGCGGTCTCGTCGATGCCGACGGCGCCGAGGCCGACGGCGGCCAGGTCGACCCGTCGCCCGGTGGCGACGAGGAGCCGCTCGCCCGTGAGGACCGTTCCGTCCGCCAACGTGACGGCGATGTCCTCATCATCACGTCGGACCGAAGCAGCCCTCGCCCCCACGTGGACGCCGATGCCCTCGGCGGTGAAGACCTCGGCCAGCAGGGCACCGACCTCGGGCTCCTCGAGGGGCAGGAGCTGGTCGAGGGCCTCCACCACGGTGACCTCGGTCCCGAAGCGGTTGAAGGTCTGGGCCAGCTCGAGGCCGATGGCCCCACCGCCGAGGACGACCAGCGACGCGGGTGCCGTCTCGGCGGCGATGGCCTCCCGGTTCGTCCAGTACGGCACGTCGGCCAGGCCGGGGATCGGGGGGATCGCCGCCCTGGCCCCGGTCGCCACGACGATGCCCCGCCGGGCCCGGATCTCCAGGCCACCGGCGGCCACCAGGCCCGGACCCACGATGCGGGCGCGCGCCCGCAGGAACCGTCCACCCTTTCCCTCGAAGCGCTCGACGGCGACGGTGTCATCCCAGTCGTCGGTCGCCTGCTCGCGGATCCGGCAGGCCACGGGCGCCCAGTCGGCGACGATGTCGGCCTTGCCGGCGACCCCATCGATGCGGCGGGCCTCGGCCAGGATGTTCCCGGCCCGGACCATCATCTTCGAGGGGATGCAGCCCCAGTACGGGCACTCGCCCCCGACCAGGCCACCGTCGATGCCGACCACGTCGAGGCCGGCCTCCGCCAGCTTGCCGGCGACGTCCTCGCCGGCCGGACCCATGCCGATGACCACCACGTCCGCTTCGTCACTCATGGCGCCGGGAACCCGCTCGCCGGGTCAGCTGTTCCCCCCGCCGGGAATCACCGGTCGATCCACCGGGTTCCCGGACCATGACCAGCCGATGGGCCTCCCGGGGCCGAGCCGGTGCCGTGGTCGCCGTGACGCTCGTGGCGGCCGCGTGCGGCACCGGTGACGACCCGGGGGCCCCGGGCGAGGGGGCCGGGCCGGCTCCGACCCCCTTTTCGGTCCCCCAGGTCGCGGGCGACGAGACCGAGGACGTCGCCTCGGCGCTCGACTTCCCGACCAACCCTGATCACCCCGAGCCCCTCGTCGACCTGAACGACCTCCGTTCCGGCGGCCCCCCGCCCGACGGCATCCCGGCCATCGACGAGCCCACGTTCCTCGCCCCCGACCAGGTCGACTTCCTGAGCGACGACGAGCCGGTGTTGGCCCTCGAGGTCGACGGCGAGGCCCGGGCCTATCCGGTCCAGATCATGATCTGGCACGAGATCGTGAACGACACGGTCGCCGGAATCCCGGTGACGGTGAGCTACTGCCCACTCTGCAACTCCGCCCTCGCCTATGACCGACGAGTCGAGGACCGCGTCCTCGACTTCGGGACCTCGGGCCTCCTCTACAACTCGTCGCTGGTCATGTACGACCGCCAGACCGAGTCCCTCTGGAGCCATTTCACCGGCGAGGCCGTGGTCGGCGCCTTGACCGGGATCCAGCTCACCTTCCTGCCGGTGGCCACCGTGTCCTGGGCGGACTGGCGCGACGCCAACCGCGACGGCCTCGTACTCAGTCGCGAGACCGGCCACGAACGCGACTACGGGGTCAACCCCTACCCGGGCTACGACGACGTCGACGGCTCCCCGTTCCTCTTCGAGGGCGAGGCCGACGGCCGCCTGGCCGCGATGGAGCGGATCATCGGGCTACGCACCGACGGCGACGCCGTTGCCGTGCGGCTGGAAGCCGCCGCCAAGAAGGGCGTCGTGGCCATCGACCTCGACGGCCGTCCGGTGGTCGTGTGGCTGGAGCCGGGCACGGTGTCGGCCCTCGACGGTGGCGCCGTGGATTCCGGCCGCGAGGTCGGTGCCTCGGGAGCCTTCCGGCCGAGGGTGCGTGGTCGTGACCTGACGTTCGAGCGCACCGAGAACGGCTTCGTCGACGAGCAGACCGGCTCGACCTGGGACCTCTTCGGCGAGGCCGTGTCCGGTCCCCTCGCCGGCGCCCGACTGACCCCGGTGACCCACGTCGATACGTTCTGGTTCGCCTGGGCTGCGTTTCGCCCGGACTCGCGCATCATCCCGGAAGGAGCCTGACATGGACGTCGGCGACCACATCGGCGCGGTGACCCTCGAGACGGCGGCGGGCGACCGCACGGCGCTCTCCGACCACCTCGACTCGATCCTCGTGGTGCAGCTCCTCCGGTACTACGGCTGAGTCCCCTGCCTCGCCTTCCTCTCGCAGTTGCGGGAGGCTCGACCCACCATCGATCGCCTCGGGGCCCGCGTCCTGGGTGTGGCCACCGGCGCCCACCACCAGGCCGAGCACCTCATGGCGACCGAGTACCCCTTCACACTCCTCGTCGACCCCGACAAGGAGCTGTACCAGGCCCTGGGCGTCGAGCGCATCGCCTGGAACCAGTGGGTGCGACCGTCGACCTGGCGTCGCTATTTCCGGTCACGGGGGGAGGCGAAGCAGGGGGCGATCACCGGCGATCCGCTCCAGGCGCCCGGGGTGGCCATCATCGACACCGAGGGCGTCGTCCGGTACCTGCACCGGGGCATCACCCTGGCCGACTACCCGACCATCGACGAGGTGCTCGAGGCCCTGACCGA
>CAYTJS010000003.1:14242-25132 GCA_964438115.1 uncultured Iamiaceae bacterium | reverse complement strand
AGCAGCCGGCCCACGCGTCCGACCGGGGGCGGCTCCCAGTCCGCGGGGAGGCGACCATGAGCCACGTCCTGGACGGCGAGCAGGACCTGGGTGGCCGTCGGGTTCACCATCGCACGATCGGCCACCAGCACGGTGGGCACCGTCTCGGCTCCGCCCGTGACCCGGCGCACCATCGCTGCCGCCTCCGGGTCGTCCCAGATGTTGCGGGCCTCGTAGGCCAGGCCGGCCCGGTCGAGCCCTCGCCGGAGGATGGCGGAGAAGCCACAGCCGGGACGCCACAGCACCAGGATCGCGTCGTCGGTCGAGCCGTTCGTCTCCTCCACGACCCTGTCGAACCCGGTGGCGGGCGCTCGTGTTCCCCGGCGGTCGCCGGCCTCAGTGCACGGTGCGCAGGGCCACCAGCGACAGCGTGAGCACCGCCGACCCGGCGACGAACCAGGTCAGGTCGCGGTTGCGTCGGACCATGACGAGCAAGAGCAGGAACACCGCGACCAGGACCACGGCCTGCACCCCGGCTCCGGCGTCGGTGCGGGGCAGCAGGAGGTCACCCACGGTCCCCGGTCACCCGCCCTCGCCCGTCGGGTCCTCGCCGGCGGCGACCCGGGCCCCGAAGTCCCGGAGCCGGGCGACGGCGCCGGCGGACAGGGGAACGGCCTGGCGGGCCAGCGACGCCTTGATGTCGTGGTACACCTCGGCCTCGAGGCCGCACCGGCGGCAGTCCTCCAGGTGCTCGGCCACCCGCCTGGCGGTCACGGCGTCGGACTCGTCGTCCAGGTAGATCTGCAGCAGGCCCGCCACCTCGGCACAGTCCAGCGGTCGGTCGGGGGCGGTGGGACGTCGCCGACGGCGGCGCAGGGTCCAGGTCATCGGCTGCTCCTCGGGGCCAGGCCGTGCTCGGCGAGATGGTCACGTAAACGGCCACGGGCGCGGTGGAGTCGGCTCATGACGGTGCCGATGGGCACGTCGAGCACGTCGGCCGTCTCCTGGTAGCTCAGCCCGTCCAGGTCGACGAGTTGCACCACCTGCAGGAAGCGGGCCGGCAGCGTGTCCAGTGCCTCGGCGACGGCATCGTCGAAGAGGTCCTCGGTCGCCTCGGCCTCGGCGCTGGGCCCGGGGGCCGATGCCTCCAGTGCCCGTTCCCCTTCCTCGACGTCGGCGAAGAGGCCGGGCCGGCGGCGGCGGTGCCGGTTGATGTTGGTGTTGCGCAGGATGGTCAACAGCCACGCCCGCGGGTGACGACCGTCGAAGCCGTCGATGCCGCGGTAGGCCCGCAGCAGGGTCTCCTGGACCACGTCCTCGGCGTCGGCCGGGTTCCGGGTGAGGGACAGGGCGACGCGGTAGAGCACGTCGACCTCGGGCAGCACGTAGCGCTCGAAGGCCGACGAGGACGCCGTCGACTCGGGATCGGACACGGTCACCGGAGCCGGGAACCCTCAGCGGCCGTCGGGCATTCCGGGGAAGAGGCGGCGGCGACGGCGGGTTTCCCGCCCGTGCTCGCCCGTGCCCACCGCCGGTTCCGACGGGCCGTCGACCAGTTCGTCGACGGTGAGCTTCACGACGGCGCCCACGTCCGCGCCGTTCGTCGGCACCTCGACGACTGCCCTGACTGCAGCCAGTACGCCCGCTTCCTCCACACCCTCAAGGCCTCGCTACGCCGGATGGGTGATCGCCAGCCGCCGTCCCTGACGGTGACCCGCCTCGAGCGGTGGGCCGACGAGAGGCTGCGCTGAGGCCGGCCGGTGTCCGACTCGGTGACCATGGTTGCCGCGTTCGGTGGCGGGCTCATCTCGTTCCTGTCGCCGTGTGTGCTCCCCATCGTCCCCGCCTACCTCGCCATCATCACCGGCCTCGAGGTCGGCCATCTCGACGCAACCGGACGGCGCCGGGGGCGCATCCTGCGCGATGCGGCCCTCTTCGTCGCCGGCTTCTCGGCCGTGTTCATCCTCCTCGGCCTCTCGGCCACGGCCGTCGGCTCGGCCCTCTTCGACAACCAGGTCGCCATCACCCGCATCTCGGGTCTGGTGGTACTGAGCATGGCGCTCTTCGTGATCGGGTCACTCGTGCTGAAGGCGCCGTGGCTCTATCAGGAGCGCCGGTTCCACCCCGACCTCTCGCGCTTCGGTCCGTTCGCCGCCCCGGTCGCGGGGGCCGCCTTCGGCTTCGGTTGGACGCCGTGCATCGGGCCGGTGCTGACCTCGATCCTCGCCATCGCCGCCACCGAGGACGGCGTGCTGCGCGGCGGCCTCCTCCTGGCCGCGTACGCACTGGGCCTGGGACTGCCGTTCCTGCTCACGGGACTCGCCTTCGGCCAGCTGACCGGCACCCTCGGCTGGTTCAGACGCCACTTCACCGCCGTCACCCTGGCCTCGGCCACCTTCCTCGCCGCCTTCGGCGTGCTCCTCGCCCTCGACCGGCTGGTCTGGGTCACCACCCAGCTCCAGACCGGTCTCGACACCGTCGGGCTCGGCCGCCTGGTCGAACTCGGTTGACCCATCACGGAGGTCCCCATGTCCCGTCCGTCCGCTCCCTCCCGTCGCCGGGCCGAGGCCGCGGCCCGCGCCCGCCGACGAGGACTCGTCGTGGCGTTCAGCGCCCTCGGGTTGGCCATCGTGGTCATCGTCGGGGTCGTCGCCCTTGCTTCCTCGTCGTCGGACCCCGGCGGCAGCACCGACCCCGAGGCCTTCGACCTCCCCGCCATCGAGGGCGAGGCCCGGGTCCGGCTCGCCGACTTCGCCGGTCAGCCCGTCGTGGTGAACTTCTTCGCCTCCTGGTGCACGGCCTGCGACGCGGAACTACCGGGATTCGCCGCCGTCTCCCGGGAGCTCGAGGGTGAGGTGGCGTTCGTCGGGGTGAACGCCCTGGAGACCGGCGACCGGCTGTTCATGCCCGAGCGCCACGGCATCACCTGGTGGCCCCTGGCCCGCGATGTGGGCGGCCGGCAGGGCAGCGGTCTCCACCAGGCACTCGGCGGCCGGGGCATGCCCATCACCGCCTTCTACGACGACCAGGGTCGCCTGCTCCACGTCGACGGGGGAGCCCTTCCCGAAGCGGCCCTGCGCCAACGGCTCGTCGACCTCTACGGCATCACGACGACGGCGGCCGCGTGAGCCGCACCGACTACGACCTGGTCGTGGTCGGGGCCGGTGCCGCCGGCCTGACCGCGGCCCGCGAGGGTGTGCGTCGGGGGGCGCGGACCGCCCTCGTCGAGGGGTCCGCGCCGGGGGGTGACTGCACGTTCACCGGGTGTGTGCCCTCCAAGACCCTCCTCAGCGCCGCCGCCCGGGGCGAGGGGTTCGCCGCGGCGATGACCCGGGTCCACGACACCGTGGCCGCCATCGCGGCCAGCGAGGACCGGGAGCACCTTCGGGCCGAGGGCATCGAGGTGATCGAAGGATGGGCCCGGCTCCGGTCCGCCACCGAGGTCGTCGTGGGCGACGACGTGTTGGTGACTCGGCGCCTCATCCTGGCGACGGGCGCCCATCCCGCCGTGCCGCCGATCCCGGGCCTGCGGGAGGCCGACCCCCTGACCAGCGACGCGCTGTTCTCGATCAGCGCGCTGCCGCCGCGACTGGCGGTGCTCGGTGGCGGACCCATCGGCGTCGAGATGGGCCAGGCCTTCGCCCGGCTCGGCAGCGAGGTGACGATTCTCGAGGCCGCGCCCCGCCTGCTACCTCGGGACGAACCGGCCGCCGCCGCCGTCCTGACCGACGCCCTTCGCGCCGAGGGGATCACCGTCATCACCGGCGATGCCGTGACCGCCGTCGCGTCGGGTCCGAACGGCGTCGACCTGACCACGGCGAGTGGACGGACCAGCGCCGTCGACCAGGTCCTGGTTGCCGTCGGTCGGCGGGCCAACACGGCCGACCTGGGTCTCGACGAGGTAGGCATCGAGCGGGACCCCGCCGGAGCCATCCGCACCCGACCGGACCTGCGGACCACGGCGGCGGGCGTCTGGGCGGTCGGGGATGTCACAGGTCGTCTCGCCCTGACCCACGTCGGCGCCCGGATGGGCTGGATCGCCGCCCGCAACGCGCTGGCCCCGTCGGCCCGGCTGCGGCCGAGTCGGTTCGACGACCGGGTCATTCCCACCGTGACCTACACCGACCCCGAGGTCGCCCACGTCGGTCTCACCGAAGCCCAGGCGGCGGCCACGCATCGCGGCGCTCGGGTCGCGCATCTGCCGTTCCACCGCCTCGACCGAGCCCGCACCGACGAACGTACCGACGGGTTCGTGACCCTCGTCGCCGGGCCCCGGCCCGTCACCCGGGGACTGGCCGGCGGCCGCCTGCTCGGCGCGACGATCGTCGGACCGCGTGCCGGGGAACTGCTGCACGAGGTTGCCCTTGCGGTCCAGACCGGCATGTTCACCGCCCGACTCGCCCAGACGGTGCACGCCTATCCGACCTGGTCGATGGCGGTCCAGCAGGCGGCCGGCCAGTTCTTCGTCCCCGTCGACGGTCTGAGGGCACGGCCTGCCGAACCGGCGTGACGCACGACCCGAGGCGGTACCGGCACGGGGAACACCCGTCGACCGGACCGGGTTCCCCTGGTGTGGACGAGCCCCGACCTGCCGGTGACCGACCGGCCCGGCCGGCGGCCCTCGACACCTACCTCCCTCCCGGGTCCGGTGTCGCCCTGACGGTGGCCTGGGCAGGGTTGGCGTCTGCCGCTCCGACCCGCACCTACCACCTCGCCCCGCTGCTGGCCGTGCTGGCCTGGCCCCTGATGGCCCGGGCACGCGGCGGGCGGTGCTCGCCCACGGCGGCGGTGACGCCGGTGCTCGGATCGCTGGCCGTCACCGGCCTCACCGCCGTCCTGCTCGACGTCACCGACCGCCTGGCGGGCCCGGCCCTGGTCGGCGGCTCCGCCTTCGGTGAGGCGGTGCCGCTGATCGCCCTCGGCGGCCTCTTGGGAGCGCGGACCCTCACCCGCCGGCGTGCCGGGGTGCTCGTCGGACTGCTCGCCGACCAGCCCGGGCGCTGAGGTTCAGCTCCCGGCTGCCCCACCCCCGCACCCGTCCAGGGCGAGGTCGGCGGCGGCGACGTAGCGGCCCCGGGGCAGATAGGGGCCCATCGTCGCCCGTTCCGTTCCGGGCTCGGGGACCCGGGCGATGGCCTGGTCGAAGGACGGGTCGGCCAGCAGGTGACGCAGGATCAGCGTGCCGGCCTGCGGTCGGTCGACGCCGTCGCCGCTCCCCCAGTCCAGCCAGGCCACGCCGCACTCGGCGGTCGCCGTCGGGGGACGGTCCTCGGGGCGACCGATGACGATCGTGTAGTCCCCGTCCTCGTCGACGGGCACCTGCTCGTCGTACAGGCAGCCCGCACCCCGGGTCGTGACCGGGCTCTCGTTCTGGCACAGCGACCAGTAGCGGACCTGCCCCTCGCCCATGGTCGGCTCGCCACCGACGGTGCGGGGCGTGGTCGGGGCCCGCCCAGTCAGCACCAGGACGTTGGCCCCGTCGGGGTCGGGGCCGAGGAGGTGGTTCACCGGGGCCACGACGTAGTCGGTGTGGGCGTTCGAGTAGTAGCCACCCTGGGCGGCGGCGTCGACGGTGGCCAGGGCGGCCTCCTGGTCGGTCCCGGGCCAGAACGACCACAGCAGGGCCTGACGGGCGTTGAAGAACCGGACCCACTGCGGTGGGTCCTGGGCCGGGTGGGTGGCAGGGTCGCCGAGGGCCACCAGCGATCGGTACTGCGCCTCGTCCAGCGCCGGCAGGGTCGTGGGCGGTTCGCCGCTCGCCGCCAGCGCCTCGCACGCCGCCTCGCCGGCCACGGTCGTGCCGTCGGCGGTCACCACCTCCGGCCGGGGCAGGGTGACGCCGCCCAGCGGGGCGGTGCCGTCGTCGGCCAGGTACACGCGGTAGATCAACTGGGCCTCGGTCGGACCGCTTGCGGCGGCATCGACGACGAGCGGGTTGGCGGCCGTCGACGTCGGGTCGGTGGTCACCTCGACCGCGTAGGAGCGGTCGGCCGCCGTCCGGTCGGCACCGGGGAGGAAGGGGTTCGTCGAGCCGTCGTCGGGCTCGATCTCCACGTCGGCGAGAGCGGCCACGGGCAGGCCGGACTCCCCCGTCGCCGGATCGGTGCCGTAGCTGTTGAACGACGCGTAGCGGCTGTGGGGGAACTCGCCGTGCAACCGCAGCGTCGACCCGGCGGGCAGCGTGATGGCGGTGAACCAGTAGGCCACCCCGGCGTCGGGGTACTGCGTGTTGTTCGACTCGATGGTGACCGGCTCGGACCACAGGCACGAGGAGGTGGGCAGCACCGAGGAGTCGGTCGTGGGCGCCACCGTCTCGGCGTCGTCGCCGCAGGCGCCGGCCAGGAGGACGAGGCAGAGGCCGACCGCCGAGGGGACACGACAGGGGAACCGCACGGACCGAGTATGGCGGCCGGAGCTTGTCACACCCCCGGCGTAGGGTACGAACTGATGTTCGATCCGGTCGCCGAGCTCGCCACGGGGGTCAAGGACCTCGCCGCCGAGGACCGCAGCGGCTGGGCCGCCCCCGCCCTGACCCGACGACTGCAGGAGATCGCCGCGGTCAGCGAGGCCCTCCAGATCGAGCTCGTCCGGGTCCTCGCCACCTGGGACGCCCGCAGCGCCTGGGCCGACGACGGCGCCGTCACCGCCGTCTCCTGGCTGGGCCAGCACCTCCCCCTCTCCCCTGCCGAGGCCACCGTCCTGGTCCGCCTCGCCCGCTGCGCCCACCGCCACCCGACCGTCGCCGCCGCGCTCCAGGACGGCGACCTGCCCCTCGCCCACGCCAAGGCCCTGGCCCGCGCCGAACGCCACCATGAGGACGCCTTCGCCGCCGCCGTCGACGACCTCGTCGCCCTGGCCGCCGACCTCTCCGCCCGCGACTACGCACAGGTCGTCGCCGCCTGGGCCGACCTCGTCGACGACCGCGCCCCGGCCGACGACGGCCGACGGCGCTTCGACACCGCCGACACCCTCGGCGGCATGGCCCACACGACCATGTTCGGCCCCGCCGAGGACGCCGCCATCGTCCGGGCCGCCATCGAGGCCCTCGACCTCCTCGACCCGCCCGAGCTGCCCGGCGGGCCCCGCAGCCGGGCCCAACGCCACTACGACATCGTGATCGACCTCTTCCGCCGCGCCCTGGCGGACCGCCTCGGCACCGACCCCACCACCCCCGGCGGCGTCGACGTCATCATCGACGCCGCCACCGCCGCCGAACTCACGACCCACCCCGACCGGCTGCCCCTGGCCGACGCCGATCCCCTCGGCGACCTCCTCGCGCCCTGGCGCCCCGATGCCGACACCGAGCGCCGGCTCCGCACCTGCCGACGACCCGACGGCACCCCCACCACCGCCGCCGTCGCCGCCGTCCTCCTCTGCTCGGGCTGGGTCCGCCGCATCATCATCGACCCGACGACCGGCGCCCCCATCGACGCCGGCCGGGCCTACCGTCGCTACAACGCCCGGCAGCGCCGCCTCCTCGCCGTCCGCGATGGCGGGTGCGTCTTCCCCGGCTGCACCCGCGGCCCCCGCTGGTGCGACGCCCACCACCTCCACCACTGGGAGGACGGCGGCCCCACCGACCTCGACAACGGCGCCCTGCTCTGCCGTCGTCACCACCGACTCGTCCACCAGGGCTGGACCATCGCCCGCGACCCCGTCACGGGCACCGTCACCGCCACCGGTCCCGACGGCCGCTCCTGGCAACGATCACCCACCCTCCGCTGCTGACAGCGGCGGAGCGGCGAGCGAGGTCGTCGAACCCGAGCCTCCGACCACCCCGACCTAGCCTCGTGCCATGTCCGAGCTCGTCACCTCCAACCACGCCGACCTCATCGAACGGCTGACCAAGCGCGTCACCCTGGCCGGTGACGCCCGCGACGACATCGTGGTGACGGCGCCGTTCACCGGCGAGGAACTCGGGCGCACGCCGGCGGGAACGGCCGACGACATCGCCGAGGCGGTGCGTCGGGCCCGGGCGGCCCAGGGCGAGTGGTCGGCCCGGTCGTGGCGGCAGCGGGCGGCGGTCGTGGTGGCGTTCCACGACCTCGTGCTCGACCGCCAGGACGAGATCCTCGACCTCATCCAGCTCGAGTCGGGCAAGGCCCGGCGCCACGCCTTCGAGGAGGTCCTCGACGTGGCCCTGACCTGCCGGTACTACGCCCACCACGGTCGCTCCCACGTCCGGCCCCGCCGCCGCAAGGGGGCCCTGCCGCTGCTCACCCACACCGTCGAGCACCACCACCCCAAGGGCGTGATCGGCTTCATCGCCCCGTGGAACTACCCCCTGACCCTGGGGATCTCCGACGCCATCCCGGCCCTGCTGGCCGGCAACGCCGCCGTGGTCAAGCCCGACCGCAACACCCCCTTCTCGACGCTGTGGGCGGCCGAGGCCCTGGCCGAGTGCGGCCTGCCCGACGGGGTGCTGGGCGTGGTGACCGGGAGCGGGGCGTCCCTCGGTACGCCCCTCATCGGCGCCGTCGACTACGTGATGTTCACCGGCTCCACGGCCACGGGCCGAGTGGTGGCCGCCCAGGCCGCCGAGCGCCTCATCGGCTCGTCGATGGAGCTGGGCGGCAAGAACGCCATGCTCGTGCTCGACGACGCCGACCTCGATCGGGCCGTCGAGGGCGCGGTCCGGGCCTGCTTCTCCAACGGCGGCCAACTCTGCATCTCCATCGAGCGGCTCTACGTCCAGGACGGGGTCCACGACGAGTTCGTCACCCGCTTCGCCGAGCGAGTCCGATCGATGACGCTGGGCCCGGGTCTCGACTGGGACCCCGAGATGGGCTCGTTGGTGTCGGCCGACCAGCTCGCCGCCGTCAAGGAGCACGTGGACGGCGCCGTGGCCGCGGGCGCCACGGTCCTCGCCGGCGGCCGGGCCCGCCCCGATCTCGGACCCCTCTTCTACGAGCCCACGGTCCTCACCGACGTCACCGAGGCCATGACGGTCTGTCGGACCGAGACCTTCGGCCCGGTGGTCGCCGTCCGCCGCTTCACCGACGTCGAGGAGGCGATCGCCGCCGCCAACGACAGCGAGTACGGCCTGAACGCCAGCATCTGGACCGGGTCCACCCGCCGGGGCCGGGCCCTGGCCACCCGCGTCCAGGCCGGCACCGTCAACGTCAACGAGGCCTACGCCGCCACCTGGGGCAGCCTCGACGCCCCGATGGGCGGCATGAAGGCCTCGGGCCTGGGCCGCCGCCACGGGGCCGAGGGCATCACCAAGTACACCGAGGGCCAGACCGTGGCCACCCAGCGCCTCCTGCCCATCGCCCCCTTCGCCGGCCTCGGCCCGCGCCGGTGGGCGGGCCTGATGACCACCTCGGTGCGGTGGCTGCGACGGGTCCCCGGCCTGCGGTAGCTACCCGGCGGCGGCGAAGCCGACCTCGAGGTCGGCGATGATGTCCTCGACGGTCTCGAGACCCACCGACAGGCGCACCAGCCCGGGGTCCACGCCGGTGGAGGCCTGCTCGGACTCAGTCAGCTGGCTGTGGGTTGTGCTCGCCGGGTGGATGGCCAGGCTGCGCACGTCGCCGATGTTGGCCACGTGGCTGTGGAGCTGGAGGGCGTCGACGAAGCGCTGGCCGGCCTCCCGGCCGCCCTTGATCACGAAGGCGGGCACCGAGCCGTAGCCGCGGCTACCGGTCAGCTCCTCGGCCCGGGCATGCCAGGGCGAGGACGCCAGGCTGGCGTGCTGGACCGACTCGACCTGCGGGTGGCCGGCCAGGAACTCGACGACCCGGCGGGCGTTGTCGTTGTGGCGCTCGACCCGCAGGCTCAGTGTCTCGAGGCCCTGCAGCAGCAGGAAGGCGTTGAAGGGCGAGATGGCGGCGCCGATGTCACGCAGCAGCTGGACCCGGGCCTTCAGGATGTAGGCGCCCGGGCCCAGGGCGGGCCAGTAGGCGAGGCCGTGGTAGCTGGGGTCGGGCTCGGTGAACTGCGGGAAGCGGTCGGGATGGGCACCGAAGTCGAACAAGCCGGCGTCGGCGATGACGCCGCCGATGGCGGTGCCGTGGCCGCCGATGAACTTGGTGGCCGAGTGCACGACGATGTCGGCGCCGTGCTCGAAGGGCCGGATGAGCCACGGTGTGGCGACGGTGTTGTCCACGATGAGCGGCACCCCGACCTCATGGGCCAGGTCGGCCACGCCGCGGATGTCGAGCACGTCGTTGCGGGGGTTGCCGATGCTCTCGCCGTAGAACGCCTTGGTGTTGGGGCGCACGGCGGCCCGCCACTCGTCGAGGTCGTCGGGGTCCTCGACGAAGGTCGTCTCGATGCCCAGCTTGGGCAGCGTGTAATGGAAGAGGTTGTAGGTGCCGCCGTAGAGGGCGGCGGACGACACCAGGTGGCTGCCGGCCTCGGCCAGGTTGAGGATGGCCATGGTCTCGGCCGCCTGCCCACTGGCCACCACGAGGGCCCCGGGGATGCCCAGGGCGGTGTCGGGCGCCCCCTCGAGGGCGGCGACGCGGGCCTCGACCACCCCCTGGGTGGGGTTCATGATCCGCGTGTAGATGTTGCCCACCTCGGCCAGCCCGAAGAGCTTGGCCGCGTGGTCCGAGTCGCGGAACTGGTACGAGGTGGTCTGGTAGATCGGCACCGCCCGGGACCCGGTGGTCGGGTCCGGCTCCTGGCCGGCGTGGATCTGACGGGTCTCGAAACCCCAGGCGTCGCTCATGGCCGGGACACTAGCCACATCCGGCCAATTCCCGACAACTCTGGTCAGGAATTAGGAGGAAGGCGGCGACGAGGTACAGCCCGCCCCGACGCTGCGGAGCAGAGCGCAGCAGCTCGCACGACCGGCGCGGAAGCTGCCGTAGGCAGCGGAGCCGCGAAGGCGGCGACCAGGCAAAGAGCCACCCCGACGCTGCGGAGCAGAGCGCAGCAGCTCGCACGACCGGCGCGGAAGCTGCC
>CAYTJS010000003.1:0-14142 GCA_964438115.1 uncultured Iamiaceae bacterium | reverse complement strand
CACGACCGGCGCGGAAGCTGCCGTAGGCAGCGGAGCCGCGAAGGCGGCGACCAGGTGAAACGCGTCAGCTGCTCCAGACCAGCGACTGGAGCTCGCTGTAGGCGGCGAAGCCGTACTCGCCGCCGTCGCGGCCGATGCCGCTCTTCTTGAAGCCGCCGAAGGGGGCGTCCTGGTTGCGTTGCACGGTGTTGAGCCCGACGTTGCCGGTGCGTAGCCGGCGGGCCACCGCCGCCGCCCGGGCCGTGTCGCCGCTCCACACGTAGTCGTAGAGCCCGAAGTCGCTCTGGTTGGCCACGGCCACGGCCTCGTCCTCGTCGTCGACGGGCAGGGCCACGATGACCGGCCCGAAGATCTCCTCCCGGACCACCCGCATGTCGGGGGTGGCGTCGGCGAGCAGGTGCGGGGCCACGTAGCAACCGGTGTCCGGGATCGGGGTGTCGGGACCGACCACGGCGGTGGCGCCGGCGGCGATCCCGTCGGCGATGTAGCCGGTCACCCGCTCGTGGTGGGCGGCGGTGATGACCGGGCCGACCATGGTGTCGCGCTCGGTGGGGTCGCCCACCTTGAGGAACCCGGCGAAGGCGCCCAGACGCTCGACCACCTGGTCGTAGACGGCCCGGTGGGCGATGACCCGGGTCGGCGCCGAGCAGACCTGGCCGGCGTGGAAGGCCCAGGTCGAGCCCGTGCCGCTGACGGCGGCGGCGAGGTCGGCGTCGTCGAGGATGATGGACGCCCCCTTGCCGCCCAGTTCGAGCAGCAGCCGCTTCATGTCGCGGCCCGCCACCTCGGCGATGCGGCAACCCACGCCCGTGCTCCCGGTGAAGCTGATCATGTCGACCTCGGGGGCGGCGACCAGCGCCTCGGCCGGAGCCGGGTCCGACGACGACACCAGGTTGACCACGCCCGGCGGGAAGCCGACCTCCTCCATCAGGCCCAGGAGGGCGATCACCGCCAACGGGTCCTGGGGGGCGGGCTTGACCACCACCGTGTTGCCCATGGCCAGGGCCGGCGCCAGCTTCCCCGCCATGTTGGTGAGCGGGAAGTTGTAGGAGGTGATGCAGGCGACGACGCCGACGGGCTGCTGGACGGCGATCGCCGACACCAGCCCGCCAGGGGCCAGCGCGGTGGTCGGCGTCTCGCGGACCGGCACGGGCCATTCGCGGGCGTGCCGCACGATGGCCTCGGCATGGTCCCGGAACCGCAGCCCGGCCTGGGAGATCTGCATCGCCTTCGCCACCCGGGTGATCGAGCCCGTCTCGGCCTGCACCAGGGGGTAGAGGTCGTCGCGCCGCTCCAGCAGGAGCGTCCCCAGGCGGTCGAGCAGGTCGGCCCGGGCCTCCACCGGCAGGGCGGACCAGGCCGGCAGGGCGTCACGGGCGGCGGCCGCGGCGGCACGGGCGTCGTCGGCGGAGGCCTCCGGGGCCTCCCCCACCACGCTGCCGTCGGCCGGGTTGACGATGTCGTAGCCGCCGGCCCCGCCCGGGACCCACTCGCCCCCGACGAGGAGGCGGGCCGGGGGCGCCAGGGTCACGCCGTCACCGGCGTGAAGCGGGCGGGCAGGTGGTTCAGGGCGATGACGAGCGACGAGGCCGACCGGTCGCGGGTGGCGTCGGCGGGCACGTGGATGTCGGGCAGCCGCCGGAACAGCTCCTGGAACACCAGCTTCACCTCGAGCCGGGCCAGGTTGGCCCCCAGGCAGTAGTGCGGACCGATGCCGAAGGCCAGGTGCGGGTTGGGGTTGCGGTCGAGGAGGATCTCGTCGGGCCGGTCGAAGACGGCGGCGTCGCGGTTGGCCGACTGGTAGAGCATCAGCACCTCGTCGCCCGCCTCGATGCGGGTGCCGTGGCGCTCGTGGGCCTCGGTGCAGGTGCGGGTGAAGCCGATGACCGGCGACACCCAGCGGATCAGCTCGTCCACGGCCAGGTCGACGAACTCGTCGTCGTCGAGGCGGTCGATCAGCCGCTGCTTCTCGTCGGGGTACCGGCTGAGGGCCAGCATCCCGCCGGTGATGGCGTTGCGGGTCGTCTCGTTGCCGGCGATCACGAGCACGGTGAGGAAGAGGTTCAGCTCGTCGTCGCCCAACGGGGTCTCGACCACGGGGTTGCCGTGGACGTCGGTGAACTCCTCGTGGCCCAGCTCGCCCTCGTCGAAGCGTTGGGTGAGGATGGAGATGAGGTCGTCCTTGGGGGCGGCCCGGCGCTCGGCGATGAGCTCGGCGCACATCATCGAGTACTCGACGAAGGCCTCACCGGCCCGCTGCAGCACGGGGTCGTCGGGGTCGGTGTGGCCGTCGCCGGCCATCATGTCGTCGGACCAGCGGTACATCTTCAGCCGGGTCTCGGGGTCGAGGCCCATGAGCTCGCAGATGACGATGAGGGGCACGTGGATGGCGAAGTCCTCCACGAAGTCGATCTCGCCCCGCTCCCCGATCTCGTCGATGATCTGGTTGCTCAGCTCGCGGATGTGGGGGGTGAGCTCGCGCACCCGCCGAGGGGTGAACCCGCGGTTGATCATCCGGCGCTGGCGGGTGTGCTCGGGGTCGTCCTCGCACAGCAGCGACAGTGGGGCCTTCAGCTTGGGGCGGACGCCGTTGCTGGTGATCCAGCGGGCGGCGTCACGGGAGATGTCGAAGACGTCCTCGTAGCGGCTGACCACCCAGAGGCCGTTGGCCTCGTCGCGGTAGAGCGGGGCCTCCTCCCGCAGCCAGCGGTAGTCGTCCCACGGGTCGTCGTAGAACGACGGGTCGCACAGGTCGAGGGTCCTCGTTGCCGTCACGGCACCTCCACGGTCTCGGTGTCACGGCCGGAGCGCAGCAGCGTCCCGGCCAGGTCGTCGGTGGCCTCGCCGTCCACCACGGTCGTCCGCCCGTTGACCCAGACGCGCACGACGCCCTCCGGGCGGGAGAACAACCGCTCGCTGCCCGCCGGCAGGTCGGCCACCTTGCGGACGGGGCCGGCGTCGACGGTCTCGGGGTCGAACAGCACCAGGTCGGCGTGCCAGCCCTCCTCGATCCGGCCCCGCTCCTTCAGGCCGAACAGCCGGGCGGGCGCGTCGGACATGAGCTGGACCACCCGCTCCATCGAGAGCAGGCGTCGGCCCCGCAGGGTGTCGGCCAGCCAGAGGGTCGGGTAGGTCGAGCCCAGCATCCGGTCGAGGTGGGCCCCGGCGTCGGAGCCGCCGGCCAGGGCCCGGCCCGAGTCGAGCAGCTCCATGCGCAGGGCCCAGCTGGCGTCGTCGTCCTCGGGCGGGGTGGGCCACAAGACGGTGCGCAGATCGTCGGCCAGCACGATGTCGACCAGGGTGTCGAAGGGGTCCGAGCCCCGCTCGGCGGCGATGTCGCCGACCATTCGCCCCTCGAGGGGGTGGTTGACCTCGGCGTAGGTGTCGCCGATCCGGTAGGAGGCCCAGCCCGACAGGCGCTTCAGGACACCGGCTTCGTCGGAGCGGGCCGCCTCCTCCATGCGGCGGCGCACCTCGGGATCGCGCAGCTTCGCCATGCGCTCGGGCACCGGCAGGGTGAGGATCGTGTCCCAGTACGGGATCATCGTCAGCGCGCACCGGGTGAGGAAGCTCATGTTCATGGGCACGAGCGTGGGCATGGTCAGGGCGACGACCCGGCCGCCGTTGGCGGCGGCGTGGTCGGTGGCCCGGAGTTGGTGGTCCACCGCGCCGGGGTCCCGGGAGTCGACGGTCAGCACGTTCCAGTTGAGGGGGCGCCCGGCCGCCTTCGACATGGCGGTGAGGCGCTCCACCTCCTCGTCGGTGAAGCCCTTGAGGCAGCCGTCGGTGATGTACTCGAGGGTCGTGCCCTCGTGTTCGCCGGTTGCGGCGCAGAGGGCGAGGACCTCCTCGGTGGTGGCCGAGCGGGACGGGATGGGGTTGCCCTCGGCGTCGTTGTGGGTGAAGGACTGCGAGGACGAGAACCCGATGGCCCCCGCCTCGATGGCCCCGTGGAGCAGGGCCGTCATCTCGGCCAGGTGCTCGGCCCCGGCCTCGTGGCCCGTGCCCTCGGCCCCCATGACGTAGCGGCGCAGGGCGCAGTGGCCGACCAGGAAGGCGGCGTTGACGCCGAGGTTGCCGTCGAGGTGGTCGAGGTACTCGGCGAAGGTCGTCCAGCCGCCGGGCACGCCCGCCTGGAGTGCCTCGAGGGGCATGCCCTCGACCTCGGCCATCATCTCGAGCGTCCAGCCGGTGTCCTCCGGCCGCAGGGGGGCGAGCGTGAACCCGCAGTTGCCGGAGATCACCGTGGTGATCCCGTGCAGGTTGGACGGGCTGGCGTGGGGGTCCCAGCACAACTGCGCGTCGTAGTGGGTGTGGGCGTCGACGAAGCCGGGGGCCAACACGAGGCCGGTGCCGTCGACGATCTCGGCGGCCTCCTCGTCGGTGGGCCCGACGACGGCGATGCGGCCGTCGCGCAGGCCCACGTCGGTGACACGGGCGGGGGCACCGCTGCCGTCGACGACGGCGGCACCGCGGATCAGGACGTCGAGCATCGGGGGATCGGCCTCTCGCTGGGGGCGGGCGTGCGGGGGTGGGTCACGAGACGATCGTCCGGCAGTGGACCCGACGCCGGGGCCGACGACCAGGGACCTTGGTCCCGAGCCGAACGATCGTTTGGGCAACGGTAGCAGGCCGCTTTCGCCGCCCCGGTTCTGGCAGTACTGTTGTCAATTGTTTGCCGGAGAGGGGCGACGTGGGCGAGCGACCGAGCGACGGGTACGGAGAGGCGAGCCGACTGAGCAGGAGCAGCACCGTGACGAGCGTGTCCGAGATCGAGGGCTTCCAGGGGTCGATCGGGCCCACCCTGGCCGAGTCCACCCCGTGGTGGCCCGACCGCGCCCACCCCGGCGAGTCGGCCCCCAACGTCGTCGTCATCCTCCTCGACGACCTGGGCTTCGCCCAGCTGGGCTGCTACGGGTCCGACATCGAGACGCCCAACATCGACCGACTGGCCTCCGGGGGCCTGCGCTTCACCAACTTCCACGTGACGCCGCTCTGCTCCCCCACCCGGGCGTCGCTGCTGACCGGCCGCAACCACCACACCGTGGGCATGCGGGCGGTGTCGAACTTCTCGACCGGGTTCCCGCACATGCGGGGCCACATCTCCGACCACGCCGCCACCACCGCCGAGCTGCTGCGCGACGCCGGCTACGCCACCTTCGCCGTGGGCAAGTGGCACCTCTGCCAGATGGAGGAGACCTCCGCCGCCGGGCCCTACGACCAGTGGCCCTGCCAGCGCGGCTTCGACCGCTTCTACGGCTTCCTCGACGGCGAGACCGACCAGTTCCGCCCCGAGCTGGTCCGGGACAACACCTTCGCCGAGCCCCCGGCCTCGGTGGAGGACGGCTACCACCTGAGCGAGGACCTCGTGGACCGGGCCATCCGCATGGTCCACGACAACGTGTCGCTGCGCCCGGACCGGCCCTTCTTCACCTATCTCGCCTTCGGGGCCACGCACGCCCCGCACCAGGCCCCCCAGGAGTACCTCGACAAGTACCGGGGTCGCTTCGACGACGGCTGGGACGCCGCCCGAGCGCGGGTCTTCGCCCGCCAGCAGGAGTTGGGACTGCTGCCCCCCGGCACCGAGTTGGCCCCCCGCAATCCCGGGGTCGAGGCCTGGGACGACCTGCCCGACACCCATCGGCGCCTGGCCGCCCGCCTCCAGGAGGCCTTCGCCGCCTTCCTCGACCACACCGACGCCCAGATCGGCCGGTTCGTGGACGCCCTCGACGACCTCGGCGTGCTCGACGACACCGTGATCCTGCTGCTGGCCGACAACGGCGCCAGCCAGGAGGGGGGGCCCTTCGGCGTGCTCCACGAGATGAAGTTCTTCAACTTCCTGCTGGAGACGCCGGAGGAGGCCATCGACCGCCTCGACGACATCGGCGGGCCCTCCAGCCACGCCAACTACCCGTGGGGCTGGGCCCAGGCGGGCAACACCCCCTTCAAGTGGTACAAGCAGAACACCCACGAGGGCGGGGTCCACGTCCCCCTGATCGTGCACTGGCCCACCGGCATCGGTGACGGCGCCGGCGGGGTCCGCCACCAGTTCCACCACGTGACCGACCTGGCCCCCACGATCTACGAGCTGATCGGGCTGACGCCGCCCGCCACCTACCGCGGGCGCGACCAACTGCCGATCGCCGGCACCTCCCTCGCCTACTGCCTCGCCCCCGACGGGGCCGACGAGGCCACCCCCAAGGAGGTCCAGTACTTCGAGATGATGGGCCACCGGGGACTGTGGGCCGACGGGTGGAAGGCCGTCACCCGCCACCTCGCCGGCACGCCCTTCGACGACGACCAGTGGGAGCTGTACCACGTCGACGAGGACCCCTCGGAATGCCGGGACCTGGCCGCGGAGCACCCCGAGGTGCTGGAGCGGCTGGTGGCCCGGTGGTGGGAGGAGGCCGAGCGCCACGGCGTGCTCCCCCTCGACGACCGCACGGTCGAGCTCTTCGGCGCCCGGTTCCGGGAGCGCTCGCCCCACCGCCCCGACCGGCACTACACCTACCGGCCGCCGATGAGCCGCATCCCGGCCCAGGTCCAGGCCCAGCTGGGGGGCCGGAGCTGGGACCTCGACGCCACGCTGACGCGGGCCGCCGACGACGACGGCGTCCTCTACGCCACCGGCAACGAGAACGCCGGGCTGGCCCTCTTCGTGAAGGACGGCCACCTGGTGTTCGACTACAACAGCTTCGGCGACCACCGCGAGATCGTCTCGCCCGATCCGCTGCCGGTCGGCGACACCGTCGTCGGCGTCCGCTTCCGTCGGGACCCCGATGGTGACGGCGCCCGGGCCGAGCTGGTGGTGGACGGCGAGGTCGTGGGCGAGACGGCGATCGGCTTCGTCATGCGCATCATCTCCAGCTCGGGCTCGAGCGTCGGCTACGGGCACGGCTCCCCGGTGAGCCACCGCTACGAGGGCCGGTTCCCCTTCACCGGCGTGCTGCACCGGGTCGACGTCCAGATCCAGCGCCCCGCCGTCGAGGACACCACCGCCGAGGACACCGCCGCCGCCGAGGCCGACGAACGCTCCACCATGGGCCGCCAGTGACCCGTTCTGGCAGCAGGATCTGACGCCCTGCACCCCGGGTCCCGCGACCAGGAGCGGTGGATCGGGGCGAGCGCGCGAGGATCGGCGGCATGGGTGAGGTGCTGATCGTCTCCCACACGCACTGGGACCGGGAGTGGTACCGGACCTTCGAGGCGTTCCGGGCCCGGCTGGTCGACATGGTCGACCGGGTGCTGGACCTGCTCGACGAGGACCCGGGCTGGTCCTTCCTCCTCGACGGCCAGGGCATCGTCGTCGAGGACTACCTCGCCGTGCGCCCCCACGAACGGGCCCGTCTCGACGCCGCCGTGGCCGCCGGGCGCCTGGCGCTGGGACCGTGGTACGTCCAGCCCGACTCGCTCCTGCCCTCGGGCGAGAGCCACGTCCGCAACCTGCTCGAGGGGCGTCGGGTCGCCGAGGCCCACGGCGGCTGTTCGCGGGTGGCCTACACCCCCGACTCCTTCGGGCACCCGGCCCAGTTCCCCCTGCTCTTCGCCGGCTTCGGGCTGGGCCCCTTCGTCTACTGGCGCGGCAACGGCGACGAGATCGACCGGCTCGGCCCCGTGTGGCGTTGGGTCGGCCCCGACGGCTCGTCGGTGCTGGCCTACAACCTGGCCCGGGGCTACTTCAACGGCGCCAACCCACCCGCCGACCCCGAGGCCGGTGCCGACGCCCTCGCCGCCGCCGTCGACCACCTCGACGGCTACCAGCGGGCCCCCGCCGTGCTC
Source organism: uncultured Iamiaceae bacterium (assembly GCA_964438115.1). Taxonomy (GTDB): domain Bacteria; phylum Actinomycetota; class Acidimicrobiia; order Acidimicrobiales; family DATDAH01; genus DATDAH01. The sequence goes on along the minus strand of CAYTJS010000003.1, from coordinate 6,363 downwards.
ATGAACGGCGTGGACCACATGTTCCCCAGCGGCCACACCGCCGCCCTCGCCGCCGCCCTGACCGAGCGGGGCCTCACCGTCCGGCGGGGCCTGCTCGACGACCTGATCCCCACCATCGACGCCGACGACCGGCCCGAGTTCGCCGGCGAACTGCTCGGCGGGCGCCTGGCCAACCTCCTGCCCGGGGTCTGGTCGTCCCGCCTCCACCTGAAGCAGGCCGACCGCCGGGCCGAGCGGGCCCTGGTCGGCTGGGCCGAGCCGTGGGCCGCCCTCGGAGCCGCCCTGGGCCTGGCCGACGAGTCCCCGTCGCTGCGGACGGCCCGCCGGGCCCTGCTCGCCAACCAGGCCCACGACTCCATCGGCGGCTGCTCCCAGGACGAGGTCCACCGCCAGATGGCCGGCCGCACGGCCACCGCCGTCGAACTGGCCCGGGAGACGACCGACCGGGTCCTGGGCCGCCTCGCCGGCCTGCCCCCCGAGCGCCACGTGCCCTTCTCGACCGACCTCGACGTCGCCGTCTTCAACCCCTCACCCCACCCCCGGACCGACGTGGTGCGGGTGCCCCTGGACGGCTTCCCCCTCATGCTCGTGGGTGACGACCTCTTCGACGTGCACCCCCTGGCCATGGGGGCGGCGATGGCCGCGGGGTACCTGGCCGACGGACGGCCGGTGCGGGCCCTGCCCTCCCCCGACCCCGGCCGGGTCCGCCTGCTGGAGGACTTCCCGGCCCTCGACCTGGAGTTGGTGGTCGCCGACGTGCCCGCCTTCGGCTGGCGTCGGGTCGCCCTGACGGCCGGACCGGCCCAGCCCGACGAGGTCGACGACGGCCGGGTGATCGCCGCCGGCGACCTCGAGGTCACCGCCGCCGACGACGGCACCCTCACCTTGCGCCGCGGCGACCGCGTGGTGACCGGCCTCGTGGGCATGGAGGACACCGGCGACCGGGGCGACACCTACGACTGGGACCCCGTGACCGACGGGCCGGGTCTCGAGGTGACCGAGGTGGCCGTGGCCCGCCACCGTCACCCCTCGGGCATCCAGCGCCTGGTGGTCACCCGGCGCCTGCTGCTCCCCGCCGCCCTCGCCCCCGACCGGAAGCGGCGGGCCGACGAGTGGGTCACCGCCACCCTCGTCGTCACCGCCCGGGTGGCGCCGGGCGTGGACCGGGTCGACCTCCACGTCGAACTGGGCGACCCGGCCGAGGACCACCGGCTGCGCCTGCTGTTCCCCACCGGCAGCCCGACCACCACCTTCCGGGCCGCCACGACCTTCGACGTCGCCACCCGGTCCACCGCCCTGCCCGAGGCCCACGACTGGCAGCACCCGCCCCTGCCGACGTTCCCGCACCAGGGCTGGATCGAGGTCGACGGGCTGGCGGTCGCCGCCCCGGGCCTGCCCGAGGCCGAGGTCACGCCCGACGGCACCATCGCCGTCACCCTACTGCGCTGCGTCGGCTTCCTCACCCGCATGGACCTGCGTACCCGGCCCCTGCCCGCCGGTCCCGGCCTGGCCACCCCCGAGGCCCAGTGCCCCGGGGGCATCACCGCCGACCTCGCCCTGTCGCTGGGCGCCGACCCGGGGAGCCTCGCCGCCGACGAGTTGGGGCTGCGGGCGGTCCCGGCCGGCCCCGACCCCCTCCTCGCCGAGGGCGATTCCCTACTGGCCGTCGAGCCGACGACCGTGGTGCTCTCGGCCCTCAAGCCGGCCGAGGACGGCGACGGCATGGTGGTGCGCCTGCTCAACCCCACCGACCAGCCGGTGACGGCCACGGTCCGGACGGGCCTGCCCGTGGCGGCCACCGAGGTCCGCCTCGACGAGACCGGCGACCTCACGGCGGTCGACCTCGCGGCGGTGACCGTGCCCGCCCACGGCCTCCGCACCCTCCGCCTCCGCCCCTCGCCGTAGCAGCCATCGCCCTGGCCCTCCGAGGTCGAGGCACTGGCCCCCCGAAACGGGGGGCTGACGCCTCGACCTCCGCTGGTCAGGTGGTGAGGTCGGGGGCGCTCATCCGGAAGCGGGCCTCGACCGAGGCGCCGACCACCTGGCGGGCCGGGACCACGTCGAAGGTGATCGTCTCGGGGGCGGCCTCGGCGCCCCGGAAGGTTTGCATCGCCGGCGCAGGGGCCATCGGGACCGGCGACGCCTCGCTGAGCAGGTCGTCGTCGGCCAGTTCGACCAGCTCGGTGACCTGGGCGCCGAGGGCCCCGGCGTACTCCCGGGCCCGGGTGAGGGCGTCGTGGACGGCGGCGACCCGCACCTGCCGGTGGACGGCGCTGTCGGGCCGCAGCGACCACCACGGCCCCATCACCGTGGCCAGCTCGACGGCGGCCAGGGCGGCCACCAGCTCGCCCAGCGGGGCGAAGTCGGCCAGCACGACGGTGGCCCGCACGCTGCCCTCGTACCCCGCCACCTTCTCCCGGGGCTTGCCACTGGCGAACTGGGGGTTGACCCGGACGGCGTCGGTCTCGAAGCGGTCGACGGCCGCCCCCAGGGGCTCGACCAGGGCGGCCACCGCCCGGGAGCGCTCGTCGAGGCCGCGCATCACGGGGTCGCGGTGCTTGTCCCGGGCGGTCACCACCACCGCGACGGTGGCCAGCTCGGGCTCGACCTCGAGGGTCGCCCGGCCCCGGACGGCGAGCAGCGGTGCGTCGGCCATGGCGGCCGAGACTAGAAGGACTGGACACGGCGTCGAGTCGTGGTGGGCGGGGGTGGCTGGGCTACCGTCACGGGCCGTGTCTGCGACCGCCACCGCCCCCTTCAAGAAGAAGACCCGCGTGCGGGTGACCAGCGACCTGCCCGGCGTGCCCGAGGGCACCGTCGGCGTGGTCCGCGACACCGTCGGCTTCGCCCTCCCCCGCCACCGGGTCCTGTTCGACAACGGCCACCTGGCCCTCTCGGTGGCCCGCGACAAGCTCGTCCGCGACGACGAGTGGGACCAGTTCCTCGCCGACCGCGAGGCCGCCGACGCCAAGGCCGAGGCCGAGGCCGAGGCCGAGGCCGAAGCCAATGCCGCCGCTCCCGCCGACGCCGATGCCCCCGCCGAAGGGGCGACGCCGGCCGACGACCGCCTCGCCGCCCTCCTCGCCCGCTCCAAGGCCGCCCGCGAGCGCAAGGGCTGATCGACCCGGGGGACACGCTCGCCGGCCCCGCCCAGGCAAGGTTCCGCACCTGGGCCACGACGGCCACGGCGTCGGGCCTCGACGCCGGTGGCGCCGGCCCGTCGGCGTGGACGGGCCTGCCACCGGTCCCGCAGGTCCGCCAGCTCGTCCTGCTGCTCGGCCGGCGCCACCACCACGGCGTCCCTGCGACATCCGTACCGGGGCCCACCGGTAGGGTCCGGGCCGACAGCGGCCCGCCGGGCCGCCACCGATCGGAGGCCCATGCGACAGGTGCGGATCCACGGTCCCGGCGACGTGCGCGTGGACGACGTGGCCGAGCCCGACCCCGGGCCTCGCGACGCGCTCGTGCGCGTCGCCGCCTGCGGGATCTGCGGCTCCGACGTGAGCTGGATCGCCCTGGGCGGCCTGGCCGGGCCCAGCGCCGAGCCCATGTGCCTGGGCCACGAGATGGCCGGCACGGTCGAGTGGGTGGGCACCGAGGTCACCGGGGCCCGGGTCGGCGACCGGGTGGTGGTGAAGCCCGGCGACGACCGGGTCGGTCGCATCGGCAGCGGCGCGCCCCAGGGCGGCCTCACCCCCCTGCTCCACGTCCCCGAGGCCGACGCCGACCGCCTGCATGCCGTGCCCGACGAGCTCCCCCTCGACGTGGCCGCCTTCGCCGAACCGCTGGCGGTCGGCATGCGGGCGGCCGACCAGGCCGAGGTCGGGCCGGGCGACGGCGTGGCGGTGTTCGGGTGTGGGCCCATCGGCCTCGCCGCCATCGCCACCCTCGTGGACCGGGGCCACGAGCGGGTGGTGGCCATCGACCTGAGCGCCACCCGACGGGAGCTCGCCGTCGGCATCGGCGCCCAGGCCGCCCTGGACCCGGCCACCGACAGCGTCTGGCAGGAGCTGGCTCGCCTCCACGGCACGGCCGAGTTCATGTTCGGGCGGACCCCGGCCACCGCCGCCTACATCGAGGCGTCGGGCGCCCCGTCGGTGATCGGCGACGTGCTCGACCACGGCCCGGTGGGCGGGCGTCTGAGCGTGGTCGCCCTGCACCACGAGCCGGTGCCGACCAGCTACCTGATGCTGCTGATGAAGCAGTTCACCATCCGGGGCTCGATGGAGTACCCGCCCCGCTTCGCCGACGCCATCGACCTCCTGGCCCGCCGTGACCTGTCGTCACTGCTGACCCACCGCTTCCCGCTGGACCACTTCGACGACGCCCTGGCCCTGCTCCAGGGGTCGAAGGACTGCGGCAAGGTCCTGGTGACGATGCCGGCCTGACCGCCGACGTCAGTGGACGGTCCAGCCGCCCACGGTCGTGGCCGCGGCCGACCAGGCCCGGTTTCGGCGGCGCCGTCGTGGCCCCCCGTCGATGTCGAACACCCTGTCCGTGGCCCGGACGCTCCGGCCTTCCCGGGGCCGGGTCATCCGCCCAGGCCGGAGGCGATGGCGCCGCCCGTGACCGGGTTGTTGAGGTAGGGCTCGGGGTCGTGGGCCCGGTGGCCGTTGTCCACCTTCCGATCCTCCACCCGGGGGCCGAAGCGCTCGGCCAGGTGGTCCACCTCGGCGGCATGATCGCCCAGGGCGGCCACGTTGACCCACCGCTCGATGCCGCCCGGCCAGGCACCGACGCCGTCGACCGGCGCCGGGTCGAGGCGGTCGAACACCATCGGCGAGCCCAGTGGGGAGCCCAGGGTGACGAAGGTGCGGACGGGCCAGTCCGGGTGGCTGCACAGGGCCCGGTACGAGACGATCGTGCCCAGCGAATGGGCCACGAGGACCCGGGTGTCGTCGCCGATCACGGCGGCGATGCGGCGCTGGACCTCGTCGCGCAGGTCGGGCCGGGTGGCCAGGGTGGCGACCAGGTCGACCGTGCGGTCGAAGACGGCGGCGCTGGCCGCCTGCTCCAGCGCGGCCAGCGCCCCGTCGCCCACCTGGTTTCGGAGCATGTCGGCGATCCCGGCCCGGGACGACTGGAAGTCGGCGTCGGCCGGGTCCTCGGGATTGCGCCGGAAGAGGTCCCCGTAGAAGCACACGGCGACGTCTTCGGACTCGACCGAGACCCCGTGGTGCCAGAGGCCGTCGCGGAGCGCCGGCAACCACCGGGCATGGAGCTCGTTGGGCCCCCACAGTTCGTTGAACGCCCCGTGCACCAGCACGATCCTGGCCATGGCCCCTCCTGTGACTCGTCCTGCCGTCGATCGTGGCCGACCGGGCGCCCCGACGGCCAACCGGGCCGGCCGACCGGCGAGACCGGGGCGATGTCCCGACCGTGTGTCCTCTCCGTCGCCGCCGCGGACCGGTACGGCAGCCTCGCCCACCCCGGCTATGCCCGACCCGACCGCCTCGGCGGCTGAACGCTCCACCGTCGGGGTGACCCGGTCGTAGGGTCGGCGGTGTGAACGAGCACGACGACGAAGCCCGGAACCGGCGACGGGAGCGGGGACTGGCCGTCTACCGGGAGGTGTACGGCGAGGACGCCTTCGTGTTCGAGCCGGGCCAGTCCGACTTCTTCGACCTGATGCTCGAGCACCTCTTCGGCGAGGTGTGGTCCCGCCCGGCCCTGGCGGTCGAGCAGCGCCGGCTCCTCGTCATGGGGGTCCTGGCCGCCCAGCACCGGTTCGACACCCTGCAGCTCCAGCTCGAGCGGTGCCTGGTCACCGGCGAGCTGGATGCCGACGGGGTGCGGGAGGTGGCCCTGCACCTCATCCCCTACGTCGGCTACCCCAGCGCCTCCGAGCTGTACCGGGTCGCCGAGGCCGCCATCGCCACCGGCTGACCGCCGACCGTCAGGGGTCGGGGACCCCGAGGGCCTCGCCCAGCAGTTCCCGGGCCTGACGGGCGACGGGCAGGTCGACGCCCAGCTCGGCGCCCAGCGCCAGGGCCAGGTCGAGGTCCTTGTCGCCCAGCGCCCGGGCGTGCTCCATCGGCGCCCGGAGCCAGTGGTCGTCGGGCAGGGCACCCGCCGCCTCGCGGAGGGCGATCATCCCCACCCCGCCGGTGGCCCGGTCGCTGTGGCGGACCACCTCACCGAGGCGGCCCAGGTCGACCCCGGCGGCCTCGGCCAGGCGCAGGCCCTCCCCCATGGCCACGTACCCGGCGAAGGAGACCAGGTTCCGGGCCAGCTTCATGCGGGTCCCCGCGCCGACGGGGCCGGCGTGGACCACGAGCGAGGCCCAGCGGCCGAAGGGCCCCTCGACCCGGGCGAAGGCGTCCGCGGTGCCCCCGACCATGACCGCCAGGTCGCCGGCGGTGG
>CAYTJS010000002.1:0-34967 GCA_964438115.1 uncultured Iamiaceae bacterium | reverse complement strand
TGAAGGGTCGGATGCGCAAGGCCAAGGCCGTACTGCGCACCGAGTTGGCCGGCACGTCGTTGCGGCTGGGTGCCCTCGATGACCCAGCAGCGGCTGCCCTCGTGGTCGCCGGCGAAGGCGAGCATCTCGGTGAACCCGGTGGGATCGGCGCTGATGGTGCGGCTTCCGTGGTGGTTGCCAGTGGCGGCGGCGATGACCGCGGCGGTGTGGGTGTGCTTGTGCGGGTCGACACCGATGACGACATCGACGCTGTCCGCGAGGGTGGACATGACGCTGCTCTCCTTGATCGGGTGGCGTTGCGGGTCCGGTCGATCTCGGGGCTGCGGCAGATCTGTGATGGGACACGCCCTCGCAGCCGTGATGCGGGGACGGTCAAGCTCCTGATCAGGTCAGCGTGCTCCGGGACCGATCGGGTCCGGTGGGCGTCGTCGACAAGTCCTATTGAAGGCAGTGAGCCAATGGAGTCGCGGGTCAGACGACACCACACCGGTCCCAACCATGCCCTTGTCCTTGCCGCTCGCGATGAGTTCGCTGCGGACGTAGTTGGCTCGCTGCCAACTCAGCATCCGCACCGTCCACCGCGTCCACGGCCAGAGGCCACCCTTGGCGGGCGGCGCCTCGCTGCAGAAGCGACCGTGGGACAAGGCCACGGACCGGCGGACACCGGGCGGGGCCTCTGCCAGGCAGCGGTGCTCACCCGTGAACTGCAGCAGGCTCGAGAGCTGGTAGCCCCCGACCCCGACGCCGAACACGACGGCGAGCCACGCGATGACCGGCACCACCGCGAGCAAGCTCACGATGACGGCCATCCACCCGATCCCCACGGCCCGGCGACCCCACGATGGCGTCACGACGTTCGACTTGAGTCTTGCCATGAGGAACATCAGTGGAACCGCGGCGAGAACGCCGCCTTCCACAGGAGCCGCATGAGCTCGGTCTCGGACTTCACCCCGTCGAAGCCGAGCTCCCCGAGGAACTCGGCATCGGGGTCCTCGCTGCCGAAATGAGCTGCTGGCTGGTTCGACCGAGGCCGATCGCGACCTGGTGATGGGGGGCAACGTCCGTCGGCTCCTCGCCCGCAGACCTGAACCCCGTCGACCCGGTCTGCGGGTCGGGTCCCGGAGTCGCTACCGATCGTTGGACGAGAGGAAGTCGACGATGGCGTCGATGAACGGATCGTTGGTGTCCCCCGCGACCATGTGGCCGGCGCCGGCGATGTCCACGTAGGCGGCGTGGGGGGCGGCGGCCAGGAACTCCCGCACGCCGTCCTCCGTCAGCAGGTCGCTGTTGCGGCCCCGCACCAACAGGCAGGGGACGGTGAGCCGGCTGGCGGCGCGGTGCAGGGCATCAGGGTCCCGTGCGGTGGTGAGGCTCGTCGGTCCGTCGATCAGGCGAGGGTCCCAGTGCCACCGATGGCGGCCGTCCGCACCCTGTCGGAGGTTGCGGCGCAGGCCCTCGAGATCACGAGGCGGTGGCCGGTGAGGGTTGTAGCGAGCCACCGCCTCGGCGGCTTCCTCGAGAGTCTCGAACCCCTCGGGGCGCGCGGCCATGAACGCGAGGACCCGGTCAGCTCCCGTGGCTTCGATCCTCGGCGCGACGTCGACGAGCACGAGCTTGGCCGTGATGCCGCCGGGTTGCTGGTCGTGCGCCAGCAGGGCGCTGAGCCCTCCGAGCGATGCACCGACGATCGCGTCGAACGGACCGAGCTGTCGGTGGACCTCGACGAGGTCGTCGGCGAACGCCTGGCGGCGGTAGTCGCCGTCGAGGGCCCAGTCGCTGTCACCGTGGCCGCGCAGATCGAGGGCGAGGGTGCAGAACCCAGCGGTGGCGAGGCGGTCGGTCGTGCGGCGCCAGGCGTGCCGCGTCTGTCCGGCGCCGTGGAGGAGCAGCACGGCTGGGCCGGACTGGTCTCCCCGTCGATCGCCGACCAACTCGACGCCGTCCTGCCCATGAACGCTGATCCGGGCGGAGACGGCCGTCATGTTTCGGACCGCTCGGCGGCGGCTCCACCCGACTTCCCCGACGGTGACAACGGCCGCCACCTGCGTGCGTTGCTCACGTGAGGCGGAAGCTCGGGGGGCCATCCGCCTGCGGGACGACGCGCACCGTGGTGCCGATCAGCGTGCCGCCTGACAGGTCCCGGGCGGTCGAGGCGTCGTCATTGCGGACCACGAGGCGTCGGCGATCGGCGGTCTGCACATACGCGACGATGGCTTCCGGGCCGTGCTCGCGCCCGTGCAGGATGGTCCACCCGTCGACGATGGCGTCGCCCTCGGTGGGGATGGTGTCCAGCGCCAGGGAGGTGGCGTCGATGCGCTCCTGCGCCCCGGCCAGGTCCGGCGTGACGAACCCACGGGCCGGAGGCCGAGTGCTCCACAGGCCGATCGAGTGTTTGGTGACGTACCAGCCCAAGCCCGTGGTCAGCCCGATGGCCCCCGGGTCTTCCCGCAGCTGAGTTGCCAGCATCGCAATGCTGTGGGTGGTGTAGTTGTTCCCGGGTCCGCCGAAGTACGCGTGCCCGCCCGTCACGGAGAACGGCCGCTCGTCGGCGAGATCGATGCCCAGCGCGGTGGCGGACACCTCGACGGCGACCGGGAAGCAGGAGTAGAGGTCGAAGCGGGAGATGTCGTCGACTCCGATGCCCACGCCCTCGAACAGCGCGCGGCCTGCGGCTTCGATGGCGGGCGAGCGGTGCAGCTCCGGACGCTGAACGGGATAGAAGACGTCGTTGAGGTCGGCGACACCGAGCGGGAAGACCCACCGTTCCCGGGGGACTCCGGCCCGATCGGCGGCCTCCGCCGAGCAGAGGATCAACGCTGCGGCCTGGTCGACCTCAATGATCGCGTTCATGCGTTTCGTGTAGGGCTCGGCGATCATCCGGTTGCCCGCACTCGGCTCGGCCAGCTCCTCCGCAGAGGCGGCGGCAGGGAACCAGGCCAGGTCCGGATGCGACGCGGCCACCCGGGTGGCCGGGGCCATGAAGGTGCCAAGGAACTGTCGCTGCTGGTCCAGCGTGCGCCCCGCCTGGTGGGCCACGGCGGACTCGAGGATCGGGTACAGGAACGGCGGAGGCGCGAGCCCCGCGGCCAACTCCAGCGGCGACGCCCCGAACCGTTGGTCGCCGATCTCGGTGTCCTCACCCTCCACGGCGCCCGGCGTCAGGAACTCGACGCCCTGCTCCCGAGCCCGCCGGGCCGATGCGCCCGCTTCCGCCCCCGCGATAACCGCAGCGTCGCACCGGCCGGCGACGATGTCGGCGCCGAGCACCCCGACGAGCCATTGCGGGGTGTTCCCGCCGATAGTCGAGGACAGATGACGCCTCACCTCGAGGCCGAGCTCGACCGCCAGGTGCCGTGCCGGGTTCTGGGTGCGAGGAGCCAGGGTCCCGGGCATCGCGATCGTGTCCGGCTGGATCCGCCCGCTCGCGTCGGCCATCGCCGCTCGGGTGGCCTCGGCCGCGAGGGTGATCGGGTCGACCATCGCTTCGCTGCGGTTCGTGACCTGCCCGACGCCCACCAGGACCGGCGTCCGGGGGTGCACGCTCACCGGTGTGTCGCTCGGGCTTGGCTCAACACGACGTTCCCCTTCTGCGTCGAGGCCTCGACGAGCGCATCAGCGCCGTCGCGCCAGATCTTCGTGATGATCTCGTCCTCAGGCCAGACCTGGTCGGCGAAGCGGCCCTCGAGCGCGCCGAACCGGTCCACGTCACCGTCGAAGACCCCGGCGAGCACGGCCCGACCGACGAAGCCGAACGTGCACAGGCCATGGTTGAACGGAGCGTCGAAGCCCGCCATCTCGGCGAACGCCGGATCGATGTGGAGCGGGTTGCGATCGCCGGACAGTCGGTAGATGGCTGCCTGCTCCGGCCGCGTCTCGTACCGCACGACCACGTCGGGCTCGCGGTCAGGTGGCTCGTTCCTGCCGGCGGTCGATGGTCCTCGGTCACCGCCGAAGCCTCCTGCGCCGCGGATGAACAACGTGGCTGCCGCGGTGAACAGGTCGCCGTCGTCATCGCGTGCGGTGCTCTCGAAACCGATGACGGCGGCCTTCCCCTTGTCCCACACCTCGTTGATCCGCCCCGCGATGACGACGTTCGCCTTCGGCGGGATGGTGCGGTGGCAGGCGATGGACTGCTCGCCGTGGAGGATCATCGTTGGGTCGATGTCGACCTGCCCGACGAGGGACCCCATGGCCATGAGGCCAGGGATCACCCCGTAGGTGGGCAGCACCACAGGTCCCCGGCCCTCGTACACGTGGTCGAGGTCCTCGGGCGGGCGGGCTCCCACTCCCAGGGCATAGAGCATCACGTCCTTGTCGTCCCAGGAGGTGGCGACGGGCGGCAGCTCGAGGCCGACCAGATCAGGCGAGAGCGGTGTCGACATGCCGGCAGTCTGAACCAGCCACCCCCGCCTGCGCAAGACAAGAGATGATACCTGTATCGTGCCTGGCGACCCGACGACAGGCGCCGGAGCTCGTCGACACGTCGAGGAGGAGTAGACCAGTTGATGATCGCCACCGATCCGCACCTGTTCCGCCTGCCGGAGCAGGACGAAGAGCGGCCACGGCTGCTGGGTTCCCATGCGCCGGCGTCCGAGCTCCACTTCTGGCCCCGCCGCAAGCGCTGCCCGGTGACCCGGACGGCGGTCGAGGATGTCGAGCTCAGCCCGGTCGGAATGCTGTACGCATGGACGTTCCTGCACGTGCCCCGCATGGGAAGGGTCTCCTTCGGCGACGGCGGCGGCTATGCCGTCGGGCAGGTCGACCTGCCGGAGGGTGTGCGGATCCAGGCCCCCCTGATGGGAAGCCCGGGCGACTGGTCCGTCGGCGAGGAGATGGGGCTCACCTTGTTCCCCGTCGGCATCGACGACGAGGGCAATGAGCTGGTCACGTTCCGGTTCGAGTCGGTCCGATGAGCCTGCCCGGCCGGGCGGTGTATGTGATCGGCGTCGGGATGCACCCGTTCAACGACAACGGCATCCCGGTGGCCGACATGGCCGACGTGGCCGGCATGGCCGCCCTCGAGGATGCCGGCATCGAGTTCCCAGAGGTCGGCGCGCTCTACAACGGCTACCTCGGCGGCGGGATCACCACCGGCGTGCACATCGCCAAGGAGTTCGGGCTCACCGGCCTGCCGGTCACCCACGTCGAGAACGCGTCGGCCACCGGTTCGTGCGCGTTCGGGGAGGCGGTGCACGCCGTCGCCGGAGGGCGGACCGACGTGGCGATGGCGCTCGGCTTCGACGACATGAACCGCATGGGTGGGCTCGGCCGGTCACGCCGCCGCGGGCTCGGTGCTGAGGACGTCATGCTCCCGGCCGCCTTCTTCGCCATGTGGGCCACCCGGCGCATGCATGACATCGGTACCACCGCGGAGACCTTCGCCGCCATCGCCGCAAAGAACTGGAACCACGCCCGGCACAACCCGATGGCCCAGCGCCGCGCCGACCACGAGGTGACGGTCGAAGAGGTCCTCGCCTCGACGATGATCTCCCACCCGCACACCTCGAAGATGGCGTGCGCCGCCGGAGGCGGCGCCGCAGCGGCCATCGTCGCCAGCGAAGAAGTCGCCCGGCGGCTCGCCGGCCCGATGATCGAGGTCCTGGCCTCACAGCAGAGGTCCGAGACCTACACCGAGGGTCATGTGTTCCTCGGCGCCGTCATCGGCCCTGCGCAGATGACACGCGACACGTCGGCCGCCGCCTACGAACAGGCCGGGGTCGGGCCGGAGGATCTCGACTTGGTCCAGGTCCACGACGCCTTTCCGGTCGAGGAGCTGGTGTACTACGAGCTCCTCGGGATCTGCGACGACGGCGAGGGCGACGCGCTGGTCGCCGCCGGGGAGACCAGCATCGGTGGCCGGATCCCCTTCAGCACCGACGGCGGACTCACAGCGAGAGGCCACCCGGGCGGACCGACGGGCCTTGCGCAGATCCATGAGACGGTCCACCAGCTACGGGGCCAGGCCGGACGGCGGCAGGTCGACGAGGCGCGGACCGGCCTCTGCCACATGGCCGGCGCAGGCTCCGTGTGCGTCGTGCACATCCTGCAGCGAGCCTGATGTCGGAGGTCCTGGCGACGAAGCGGACGACGACCCGCGGCGACTGCCTCGTCCGGCGTCCTGGGTGGGGTCGAGCTCGTCAGCGGGGGGCGTTCAGGCAGGGCTGAAGACGATGGGGATGCTCCGCGGCCCTCGGACCTGCCCACCGACCCAGGTGACCCTCTCGGGATCCTCGAGCTCGAAGAACGGCACCCGCTCGAGAAAGACCTCGAGCGCCACCTTCAGCTCCATGCGGGCGAGGTTGGAACCCAGGCATCGGTGGATGCCGGAGCCGAATGCGAAGTGGCGGTTCTGCTTCCGGTCGATGACGAACTCGTCGGCTCGCTCGAACTGCGCGGGGTCGCGATTGCCGGCGGGGAAAGCCATGAGCACCTTGTCGCCGGCCTTCATCGGGCAGCCGTTGTACTCGATGTCCTCGGTGACTGCCCGGGCCATGGTCACGGGGCTGTACATTCGCAGCACCTCTTCGACGGCGGTGTCCATCAACGACGGATCCTCGCGCAGGCGATGCTGGTCGTCGGGATTGGCGGCGAGGTGCCAGAGGCCCGATCCGATGGCGCTCCAGGTCGTGTCGATGCCCGCAACCAGGAGCAGGAAGCAGGTGCCGAGGAGATGCATGTCCTCGATCGGCTCGCCGTCGATTTCGGACTCGATCAGCAAGGTCAGCAGGTCGTCCGGTCGCTCGCCCTCGGGCGTGTCTCGGTGTTCGGCCACACGTTCTGCGAAGTAGACGATCAGCTCGTCGATCGCTTCGCGGGCGCCGTGGATGTTGTGGAAGCCTTCCTGTAGGGTCCTGACGACCCATTCCGTGAAGCGACCTTCGTCCTCCAACGGGATCCCCAGCATGGTGGCGATGATCCGCACCGGGATGTGCTGGGCATAGTCGACGGCTGCATCGGCTCGGCCGACGTGTGCGAAGTCATCGATCAGCTCGTTGGCGAGGCGCTGCGTGATCGGCGACATCGCCGCGACGGCCGACGGTCCGAATGCCGGGAGCAGCAACCGGCGGGCCCAGGTGTGCACCGGAGGGTCGGAGCTGATCGGCGGGACGCCGGCGGTGAGGGCCCGCTCTTCGGGCGGGGTGATGGTCACGACGGCCACGTCGCTGGACGAGAAGCGCTCGACGTCGTGGGCGATGTCGGCGATGTCGTCGTAGCGGACCGGGAGCCAGGTACGGGAACGGCGCTCGGTGAACGCGATCGGGCACCGTTCGCGCTGCTCCTGCCACATGCGCTCCGGCTCGGCGATGTAGCCAAGGTCGAAGATGTCGAAGTCACGCGCCCAGTCGAGGACTTCCTGAGCAGTCGTCATCCGGTCCCCCCGTTGATCGATCTCGCGTCGTACACACTCGGTACCGCGCGGTTCATGATAGCACTTGCGACGGAGCGTGTACTGTGTCCAGCTACTCGCCACCTTGCCGTGGTCCCGGCATGCGGACGTGCCGCACTTTGGAGCCAACGTTGCTGACACGATCGAAGATGACAGGCTCGCCCCCGGATGACTCGCACGTCGATCCGGCCCCGACCTCCGGCATTTCCTGGGATCCCGGAGCGCGTACCGAGCGAGCTGCTTCTCGCCCGGGCCCGAGCGCTCACCGCGTCGAGCGATGACCAGGCGAGCTCCCGTCGACGCGGTGTACGCCGAGGCCAAGGCGTGGTTCGACGAGCACTGGGATCCGAACCTCCCGCTTCGGATCTGGTGGGAGCGGCTCGCCGAGTCGGGATGGGGGTTCCCGACGTGGCCGGAAGGGACCTATGGGCGGGGCCTGGCGGTCGACGCGGCCCGAGCGGTGGCCGACGCTCGACGTGATGCACGGGTAGCGCCGCCGCCAGCCGGAATCGCCCAGAACCTGGCCGGGCCGACGATCGTCGCCCACGGCACGCGAGAGCAGCAGGACCGGTTCCTCCCGGGGATCGTCACCGGAGAGATCTGGTGCCAGCTCTTCTCCGAGCCGGGCGCGGGCTCCGACCTGGCGGGACTCCAGACGAGGGCGGAGCGCGACGGTGACGAGTGGGTGGTCAACGGCCAGAAGGTCTGGACGTCGGGTGCCCACATCGCCCGGTACGGGATCCTGGTTGCTCGTACCGACCCCAATGTGCCCAAGCACGCCGGCCTGAGCTACTTCGTCATCGCCATGGACCAGCCCGGCATCGAGGTACGGCCGATCCGGGAGATGACCGGGCGGTCGATCTTCAACGAGGTCTTCCTCACCGATGCTCGCGTCCCCGCCGCGAACCAGATCGGCGGTCTGGGTGAGGGCTGGTCGGTGGCGTTGACCACGCTGGCCAACGAGCGGACCATGCTCGGGGCTGGATCGTTCGGGACTTCAGGTTCCAGCGCGGCGATCCGCCAGATCGACCTCGACGTCCCGGCCGGTGACCTCGTGCGAGACGAGCGCCCCGCGGAGCGGGCCGGCGGCTCTGGAGCCGCCGACCTGTTGTTCGCGGTGCTCGAGCGCTACGGCGGCGCCGACGACCCGATCGCGCGTCAGGAGTTGGCGGTCATCTACAGCCTGATCGAGATCGCCCGGTACACCGACCTGCGGGCGAGAGCCGCCGTTGAACGGGGTCGGCGCCCCGGTCCGGAGGTGTCGGTCGGCAAGCTCGCCGCCTCGCATCTGCTGCGCACCATGCGCGACACGTTGTTCCGCCTGTGCGGTCCCGCTGCCACCCTCTGGGCCGGCGATGCCCCCTTCGGGGGGAGGGTTCATGCGGTCGGGCTCTCCAGCTACCTCATCTCCATCGGTGGCGGCACCGACCAGATCCAGCGCAACATCATCGGCGAGCGGGTGCTCGGACTGCCACGCGAGCCTCGAGCCGACAAGGACGTGCCGTTCCGGGACCTCGCGGTGAGCAGGCAGACCTGAACGAACTGAGGCCAGCCCCAGGGTCCATCCCGGGCCGTTGTGCCCGACGCCGACGGGGGCGTCAACCGCGTGGCCGAGCTCGTCCGTCGACCCGCGGCCACAGGACCCGAGGACGACGCCTCGTGGTCACCCCAAGATCTCGTCCGCCAGCTCGGTGAGGAAGCAATCTCCGCCGAACTCCTCCTTCTGGGGGCTGGTGAAGTACCCGCCCACCGGCTCGCGGCTTGCTGTCGCAGTCTCGGTGTCGTAGGTCCAGGGGCCGATCCACACCTCTTCCGATCCGGTCTTGCAGTCCGGCGCCATCGACCTGATCGGAGGGGTGATCCCGGTGTCGAAGTCCTCGACGCCCTGGATCCACTCGTTCAGCCCGGCGCGGGTGATGACCTCCCCCTGGGCCTCGATGGCGGCCACCAGCAGCTCCGCGCCCGCGTAGTAGCCGAGCAGCGCCGGCGAGTCCAGGTGCTGGGCACCGAGCATCTCCGGGTAGTACTGCTCGAGAGCAGCGGTGAACTCCCGGTGGGCGTCGGTGAGCTCCCGAGGAGAACCGTCGGGTTGGTCCCCGTTGGAGCCGGCCCACACGCCCTCGACGAAGGGACCTGCGAGTGAGGCGGTCGTGGGCACGCTGGCCGGCCAGCCGCCCATGCCGTTGTCCGGCCTCCACCCCTGGTCGGCGGCGGCCTGGACGCAGAGGAACCACCCCGCCGACTGGAAGTCGACCCAGTCCACGTCCAGGTCCCGCCACTTGAGCACTTGCGGCTCGCAGGTGCCCGAATCCAGGGAGAGGGCGTCGGTGCTGACGACCTCGGCGCCGTAGTTCTCCCACGACTCGGTGATGGCATCCAGATACGGGCTGATGTCGATCAGGCCGGTGTCGTAGGGGATCGCGACCCTGACGCCCTGCTCGATGACACCGTTCTCATCGAGGCCGGCGATGATCTCCTGGGTCCACAACAGCGCATTGCCGACCACGGGGTAGACGGTCGGGTACCTCGAGGAGAACGCCGCCGGCGTGACGCCGAAGGAGATCGTGGGCACCTCGTGCTGGGTCGCGTAGTCGAGGGCACCGTCGCCGATCCCCGTGACCAGCGCGACCACCTGGTCCTCTTCGGTGAGCCTGCGGATGTTCGCCAGTTGCTGGCTGGAGTCGTCGCCCTGATCGTAGGTGATCAGCCGCAACTCCCGCCCCTGGATGCCGCCGGCCGCGTTGACCGACTGGAAGACCGAGTCGATGCCGGCCACGATCTCCTCGCCGAGGAAGCCGGTCACGCCCGACAGGGTGACGGAGGCGCCGACCAGGATCTCGGTGTCGGTGACGCCGGGATCGGACTCGGTCGGACCCTCCTCTCCGGCGGACGTGTCGGTCGGCTGGGGCGCCGCGTCGTCGCCGCGGGCGCCGCAGGCCGCGACGACGAGCGCGGCGCCCATGATGAGTGCCAGGTGCCGTCGGTTCATGTGGGATCCTCCTCGGAGCCGGACAGGTAGACACGCCAGATCTCGGGCGACTCGGCCAGTTCGGCCGCAGACCCGGACAGGGCGACTTGGCCCTGATCGATCACGACAGCGCGATCGGCCAGGGCGAGGGCGACACCGACGTACTGCTCCACGACGACGAGGGTGAGTCCCTCGGCGAGCAGCGAGCGGAACAGCTCGTACATGCTGTCGACGACGGTGGGGGCCAGTCCGAGCGAGGGCTCGTCGGCCATCAGGACGCGTGGGCGGGCCATCAGGCCACGCGCGATCGCCACGAGCTGCTGCTCGCCGCCCGACAGGCTGTCCGCCCGCTGGTCGAGGCGCTCCCGCACTCGGGGCAGGTGCTCGGTGACCCGCTCGATCTCGGCGTCGAGGGCAGCAGGACGGAGCTTGCGGAGGTAGGCACCGACGCAGAGGTTCTCCCGGACCGACATCTGGGGGAACAGACGGCGGCCCTCCGGGACGAGGACAATGCCGTGTCGAACCCGGTCATCGGCCCGCATGGCGGCCACGTCGACGCCGTCGATGTGCACGCAGCCCTCCGACGGCACGGCCGCCCCGGCGATGCCTCGCAGGGTGGAGGACTTGCCGGCGCCGTTCCGACCCAGCACCGCCAACGCCTTGCCGGCGTCGATCGACAGGTCGACGCCGCGCACTGCGGTGACATCGCCGTAGCGCACCACGAGGGAGTCGACCTCGAGGATCATGCCTGGCTCCCCAGGTACGCCTCGGCGACCCGGGCGTCGGAGAGCACCTCTGCGGTGGGGCCGGATGTCACCACGGAGCCGAAGTCCAGCACGGCGGTGCGGGTGGCGATGGACCGGACGAAGGTCATGTCGTGCTCGACCACCAACACGGTGAGATCGAGTGCGTCGGCGGCGCGGCGAAGTGCGTCGACGAACGCCTCCGTCTCGGCCTCGCCCATGCCCGCCGAAGGCTCGTCGAGCAGCAGCAGGCGAGGACGCATGGCCAGCGCCCGAGCGAACTCGACCCGACGGCGGCCGCCGTACGACAGCGCCCCCGCAGGAACGTGGGCGTCGCGGGCGAGGCCGGTGAGGGCAAGGGCGCCGTACGCGATCTGGTCGACCACGGCATCCTCCGCCCGCGTGCGTGGACTGCGCAGGAGGGCGCCGAGCACGCCGGTGCGCCGGTACCGTCCGAGTCCGATGGAGACGTTCTCGAGCACGGTCAGGGTCGGGACCAGGGCGAGGTTCTGGAACGTGCGGGCGATCCCGAGGTGCGCCCGGCGCCTCGGCGACAGGTGGGTGATGTCCGTTCCTTCGTAGACGACGCGCCCCGACGTCGATGGCTGGGCACCGGTGAGGACGTTGAACAGTGTCGTCTTGCCGGCCCCGTTCGGGCCGATGATGGCGCTGACCTCGCCCGGCGCCACGTCGAGGGTGACGCGGTCGTTGGCGACGAGGCCCCCGAAGCGCACGGTGATGTCGCGCACGGACAGCAACGGTTCGACGGTCGTCACGAGCGCAGGGGTGCGTCGGTCCCGGTCGTGCGGTCTTCCTCTGGCTCCTCGGGTGCGTCGCTCGCGCCGACGAGCCACTCGACGAGGGCGTCGAGGCGTGCGGCGACGCCGGCTGCCTCGTCGCGGGCGCGTCGGGATTCGATCCGGAGCAGCAGCACGGCGGCGGTGATCACCATCGTTGCGCCTGGGATCGTGCCTGACGCGAGGTAGGGGATCTGGTCGCCGGGACTGACGGTGTCAGACGCCCCCCAGTACCCGGCGGCGAGCAGCGCAGTGCCGGCGAGCGCGAGGGCGATCGGGGACGCGAACCCGGAGAGCCGGCCCGAGCGGCTGTGATGGTCTCGGTCGCGCAACGGGTGCTCAGCGAGATCTTGGGACATGGGCATCTCCAGGGTTGGACTGCTGATAGCGATGTGAGCGCGCGGCGACCCGGATGGCTCCGGCGCTGGGCGGTCGGGCCTCGCGCAGGCGGGTCCTGACCGCCGAGGCGATGACGGGCGCCGGGGGGCTCACCGGCGGCGAGCCGAGCGAGGAGACCCGGGGCAGGAACGAGGCTAGACCCTCGGGACGGACCGCCAGCACCAGCAGCAACGCGGCGCCGGCGATGATGTCGGGCACGGCGTCGGCCGCGCCGCCGGCACTCTCCTGGGTGACCTGGGGGAGGAGCCCGAACACGAGCCCGGCGAGCACCGGGCCGGCGACGGACGTGCTGCCACCGACCACCGTGTAGACGAGCAGCGACAGCGACAGGGTTGCTGCGAAGTCCGTCGGGGAGAGGCCGGTGATCAGCACGGCGTAGAGACCTCCGCCGAGCGTCGCGGTGAACGCCGCGACGAGGAAGACACCCATCCGGATGCGAGTCGCCGAGGCCCCGAGGTGCTCCACGGCCTCCGGGGCGTCGCGCGCGGCGATCAGGAACCGACCCTGCACCGAGCGGCGCAGGTTGGACGCAGCGACCAGCAGCAGCACCGTCAGCGCGAGCATCACGAAGTACACCGAGGTGTCGCTGGACAGGTCTACGCCGAACAGGTCGGAGCGCGGCATCGACGAGGGGATCTCGGGGCGTTCGAACAGCCATGCGGCCGCAGCGGCGGAGAAGGCGAGCGAGGCCACGGCGAACTGCAGGCCCGAGAGTCGCAGTGCCGGCAGCCCGGCCACGGCGCCGAGCGCCGTGCCCGCCAGGGCGCTCAGGAGCAGGGCGGCCCCGAGCGGCAGCCCGCGCTCGACGACCAGATAGCCGGTTCCGAGTGCGCCGACCCCCACGTAGGCACCCTGCATGAGGCTGACCTGGCCACCCCATCCGACGAGCATCACCAAGCCGAGTGTCTCGATGACGAAGAACAGCGTGCGAGCGCCGACGAAGGACCAGTACGTGGAGCCGGCCGGAACCATGACCGCGAGCACCGCACCGGCGCCGATCGCGGCGAAGGCCACGTAGCGCAGCTCACCGGGCACCGGGAGACGAAGCCGAGTACGGGGAGGGCTGTCGCCGGTGAACGCTGAGGGCGCGGCGGGCCAGGTGCGGCGGGCGACCAGCACGACGAGCACGAGGGCGAGCACGGCGACCTCGACCATGCCGGGCTGGTCGAACCGCACGGCGGCGACGGCTTCGACCACGCCGACCAGCAGGCCGCCGACGAAGGTGAGCGGCAGTGAGTACAAGCCGCCGACCAGGGTGCCGGCCAACGAACTGATGAGCAGCAGCGTGAAGGTACCGACGTTCACGGTCTGCAGCGGCGCCACGAGGATCCCCGCGACGGCGGACAGGAACGCGCCGAGGCCCCAGTTGAAGCGGGCGACCGCGCCCAGCGAGACGCCATGGAGCCGAGCCACCTCGGGATCCTGGGCGACGGCTCGTAGCCCCGTTCCGAAGCGGGTGCGGGCGAGGAACCAGGCCATCGACGCGGCCGTGGCCGCGGCGGCGATCAGCACTCCCATCTTCTGGTAGGACACCTGGACGTCGACGACGGAGATCGACCCCTCCGGCAGCAGCGGTTCGGCTATCATGGGAGCGAATCCGTAGTGCCACAGCAACAGACCCGACGTGGTCGTCAAGACGCCGAGCGTGGCGATGAGCCGAGTGGCAGGGTTGGCCCCGACCAGAGGACGCACGGCGATGCGCTCGACGACGAGTCCGTAGGCCGTGGCAATCGCTACGGCCACCGCCGCCGCGAGGGGCAGTGCCCATCCCCGCTGAGAGAAGTCGACATACAGGTACGCGGCCACCGCCGCGAAGGCGGCATGAGCAAAGGACAGCACCCCTGTCGAGCGGAACATGAGGGTGATGGCAACACCCATGAGCGCGTAACTGCCACCGGTGAAGATTCCGCTGACGGCGGCTTCGATCTCGAGCACGTCTTCCCCCGGGATGGTGCGACCCCGAAGACACACTACACTCCAACTGTCTACTGCTTCACGTTGGAGCCCCGAGCATCGCGGCTTGGGCGCCGGGTCCGGCGCGGTCAGGCGGTGGGCTCGGCCCAGAGCATCACGAAGTCGTCGGAGCGACGCTCGGGGGTGCAATGCACAGCGGTGCCGATGCCCACCTCGTCGGGGGCGGCGTGCGTGGCGGCGAGCACCCGCGGGCCTTCGGTGAGCTCGACCACGAGGGTCGCGTAGGGTGCCTGTTCCTGCCAGCCGGGGTCCATGCTCCGGTGGCTGACGGCGAGCGAGCAGACGACCCCGCTGCCCGCCACCGGCTCGAACGATGCCTCGCGACTGGCGCAGGCCGGGCAGAACCGGCGCGGCTGGTGGCGCCAGCGTCCGCAGGCCGAGCATCGTTGGATCGTGAGGGCCCCGGCAGCCAGGCAGGCGTGGTGCCAGTCGAGCGCGAGCCACTCCGGTTTGGGGACGTACGTGCCGCTGCTCATCGGTCCACCGCCAGGATGGCGACACTTCCGTCACCCAGGTCGC
The DNA here is from genome assembly GCA_964438115.1 of uncultured Iamiaceae bacterium. Classification (GTDB taxonomy): domain Bacteria; phylum Actinomycetota; class Acidimicrobiia; order Acidimicrobiales; family DATDAH01; genus DATDAH01. Next base: position 20,180 of record CAYTJS010000002.1, on the reverse strand, counting down.
CGTAGCCCGTGACCAGCACCAGCTCCGCGCCGTCGACCTGGGCAGGCCCGGCGTCGTCGCGCAGCTGCCGGGTCGCCTCCACGAGGTGGTTGAGACCCCAGCAGTGTCCTTGGGCGAGCAGTCCGCCGTGGGTGTTCATGGGGAACCGACCCGACATGGCGATGGTCCCCCCGGCCACGAAGTCGGCGGCACCACCCGCCTCCGCGTAGCCGAGGGCTTCCAACTGCAGCAACACCACATAGGTGAAGCAGTCGTAGATCTGGAGCACATCGATGTCGTGCGGCTTCACGCCGGCCCGACCGAACGCTCGGGGAGCGGCGCGGTGGATGCCGAGCTCGAGCAGGTCGGCCCGACCGATGATCTCGTCGGCCGGCTGGGGGTGTCCCTCGGCGCCGCCGAGGTAGACGACGGGCGGGTGGGCGAGGTCGCGTGCCCGCTCCAGCGACGTCACGACCACAGCGGCAGCGCAGTCGGTCTCCAGGCAGCAATCGAACTTTCGCAGCGGTTCGGCGATGAACGGCGAGGCGTCGTACTCGCTTCGCGTCAGCGGCCGGCCTCGCATCAGCGCCTTCTCGTTGTTCTGGGCGTGTGCTCGGCACGTCAGCGCCACCTCGGCGGCGGCGTCCTCGGGAACGCCATGGACCTCGACGTAACGGCGCAGGTACAGGCTGTAGTGCTGCGCTGCGGACATGAGCCCGTAGGGAGCGAAGAAGTTGCGAACGGCCTCACCCATCGGGCCGAGGTTCATCGTTCGACTCGTGCGTCGTGCGTCGGGCTTCGGCCGTAGCGCCGAGTACCCGTTCCAGCCGAACGTGACCAACACGGCCCGAGCGAGGCCGGCGCTGACTGCGGTGGCCGCGGTCTGCAGCGACGCGGTCGGCGATGCGCCCCCCATCAGCACGCTCACGTGGTAGGCGACGTCGGGGATCCCCAGGTTGGCTGCGATCTCCTCGGTGCTCATGAACCCCGGCGGTGGGATGACGCCATCGATGTCGGCGGGAGTCAAGCCGGCGTCACGGATCGCCTCCATCGAAGCATCGAGGATGAGATCGCAGACGTGCTCGTCGGTGCCGCGGACGTAGTCCGTCTCGCCGATCCCCACGATGGCGGACGAGCCCCACGGCCCCTGACCCGCCGGTGCGCCTGCGCGTGGCATGAACCCTCCGAGTGCACGGGACAGGACGACACAGATCCTGTCAGGTGCTTCGCCAAGAGACAATTCCACGGATCCTCGGTCCGTCATCCTGGACTCGCGAGGCGTCGATCTCGACGCGGCGTTCAGATCATGGCGGTGGCGAGGTCGCGCAGGCGCCCGTAGTCGACCTTCCCGTTCGCTGCTCGCCCGATCGTGTCGACGGTGAGCACCCGTCGCGGCGCCTTGTAGGCGGCGAGCCGCTGTCGCACGTGCCCGATGATGACCTGCTCCGCCGGTGGTGCGCCGTCGGGCTCCACGACCGCCACGACCATCTCGCCGAACCGCTCGTGGGGCACCCCGACCACCACGGCGTCTCGCACCTCGACATGGGTCTTGATCGCCTCTTCGACCTCTTCGGGGAAGACCTTCTCGCCTCCCGTGTTGATGCACACCGAACCGCGACCCAGCACGCTGATGGTGCCGTCGGCCTCCAGGGTGGCGTAGTCGCCAGGGCAGGAGTACCTCGCCCCGTCGACGGTGATGAACGTGCGGGCCGACTTCTCCTCGTCCTTGTAGTAGCCGATCGGCTGGCGGCCGCCCACCGCCAAACGACCCATGACGCCGGGCTCGGTGATCCGTCGACCGCTGTCGTCGACGACGATGGTGTGCTGGCCGGGCTCGAACCGGGCCGTCTTGGCCGCAGCCCCGCCGCCGGAGATCGACTGGCCCATCCCCAGCGCCTCGGATGAGGAGAACGCGTCCATCAGCACCGTGTTCGGGCTGTGGCGCAGCAGGCCTTGCTTGGTCTCCTCGCTCCACATGACACCTGAGGAGGTAATGGCGGTGAGCGAGGACAGGTCCCATCGACCCTCGTGCGCATCGAGGGACCCGAGGATGGGCTTGGCGAACGCGTCGCCCACGATGGCGATCGCGTTCACGCCCTTGGCCTCGACCTCGTCGAGCAGCTCCTCCGGGTCGAAGTGCCGCGACGGGAGCAGCACCACGCACCCGCCGGAGGACAGGATGGCGAAGGTCGTGAAGGCGCCGGTCCCGTGCATGAGCGGGCAGGCTGGCAGGCCCACCGGCCCCGGTTGCAGGAAGGACTCCTCCACGAACTTCGGGTCGGGTTCGGTCGGGATCCCGCCGCCGAGCGTGCGACACAGAGTGACGACCAAGTCGTCCTGGCGCCACATCACGCCCTTGGGCAAGCCGGTGGTGCCGCCCGTGTAGAGCAGGTAGAGATCGTCGCCGTCACGCCCATGGTCGGGCACCACCCGGTCGGTCTCGCAGGACGCTGCCGCCTCGTAGCGCATCGCCCAGTCGGGGCACGGCGCGGAGCCGTCGTCGACCCACAACCAGGTCGTCACCGAGGGCACGCGGTCGCGGATGGCCTCGATGGTGTCGACGAAGCAGCCATGGAACACCACCGCGACGGCGTCGGCGTTGCCCCAGAGGTAGACGAGCTCGTCCTCGGTGTAGCGGTAGTTCGTGTTCACCGGCACGAACGACGCCTTGAAGCAGGCGAACAGGGTCTCGACGTACTCGGGCGAGTTGTAGAGGAGCTGAGCGACCTTGTCCTGCTTGATGGCGCCACGGTCGAGGAGGGTCCGAGCGATCCCGTCGGCTCTCCCATCCGCTTCGCCCCAGGTGACGACGCGGTCCCCCTGGACGGCGAAGGGCGCGGTGGGAAGGTGGTCGGCGGCAGCTTCCCAGAGCTCGGCAAATGTCCACCCGGGCATGTGGTCCTCCGATCGTGTCGTGACGAGGGCGCGCCGTGCGCCCGATCGAACCGTCGCTGCCGCCGCGCGATGAGGAGCGGACGAGGTTCGACGGTGCAGCCTACGCGGAGGGCGTCGGCCGGGTCGTCCCCTGGATCTCGTGGACCGCCTCGGCTGCGGCGCCCCGTACGGCATGCGCCAGAGCCCGGGCGAGCGAGCGTCCGACCGAGTCGGGATCCCGGCCGAAGTCGGGGCCGAGGGCCTCGGTTGCGAAGGCGGAGAGCTACACGGCGACAGCGTCCTGCACCCAGTCCGGCGGATCGCCGGTCCCGTGGGCAAGGCGCCACGCGGTCGCCGTGAACCGCCGCACCAGCTCCCGACGAGCGGTCCGACGGGCTCGTGCGATGTCGCCGATCACCCCGTCCGGAGCGGCTCCCGAAGCGAGCTCGAAGTAGACGCGGCCGTATTGGGCGTTCATCCGGTGGGCTGCGACAAGTGCGTCGGCCAGCCACCCGTCCAGGTCGGCATCCGGTCCGGGTCGGGGGACGTGGTCGCCATAGCTGAGCATCGAGTCCTCGATCGCTGCCGCGAGCAGTGCCTCCCGGGTGTGGAAGTACCGAAAGACGGTGCGGCGGCTGACCCCAGCCGCAACAGCCACGTCCTCGACGCTGATGGCAAAGTCCCAGCGAGCCAGCCCCGCGCGGGCGCCGCACAGGATCACCGCCCGGACCTCATCGCTCCGAGCGCTCTTGGCGCCGCTCGCAGGTGCCACATGGCGCCGTGCGCTTGCACGTCATGGGCGAGCGCGGTGCACGGCGTGAGCCAGCGGGGACCGACGAGATCGACCGGATGGCGGTCCTCGCCGCCGAGGGCGTCGCGGCCGGCGCGCTCGGTTTCAGCACCTCGCGCACCATGAACCATCGCACCAGCCGCGGCGAGCCCACCCCGACGCTCACGGCGTCGGCCGACGAGTTGGTCGGCATCGCCCGGGCCCTGGGGGGTCTCGGGCGCGGCGTGCTGCAGGTCGTCTCGGACCACGTGACCTCCGACGAGGAGTTCGCCATCTTCCGTCGAATGGTCGCGGAGTCTGGTCGTCCACTTTCGTTCTCGCTCGTGCAGAACCCGTTCGACCCCGACAGCCACCGGCAGGTGCTGGAGCGGATCGACGCCGCTCGGGCCGACGGCCTGCCCATCACCGCGCAGGTGGGTACCCGAGCTGTCGGGCTGCTCTTCGGACTGCAGTGCACGCTGCACCCGTTTCTCAACAACCCCGTCTTCACGCAGATCGCCGGCCGGCCCGTGCACGAGCACGCGAGGATCATGGCCGACGAGGGCTTCAAGGCCCGTGTGCTGGAGGCGGCGGCCGGCGACAAGGTCCGCAAGCTCGGCGGCGGCCTCATCAGCCACTTCGAGGCGATGTACGAGTTGGAGGACCCACCGGACTACGAGCCTGACGGCTCGCAGACCATCTCGGCGCGGGCGACCCGGGAGGGACGGGCGGTCGAGGACTTCGTGTACGACCTGCTCATCGCCGACGAGGGACGAACCCTCTTGTACCTGCCGGCGCTGAACTTCGCCGGCAGGACGCTCGACGCGGTCGGCGAGATGCTCGCCCACCCCCACACCTTGCCCGGCCTGGGGGACGGCGGTGCCCACGTCGACACGATCTGCGACGGCAGCTTCCCGACCACGCTGTTGACGCTCTGGGGCCGTGACCGGGACCACGGCCGCTTCGAGCTCCCGTACCTGGTTCGGCAGCAGTGCCGGGACACGGCCCGCGCCGTCGGCATCGAGGACCGGGGTGTGCTCGCCCCGGGGTACCGGGCAGACCTCAACGTCGTCGACTTCGACGATCTCCGCGTCCGACGGCCGGAGGTGCGCGGTGATCTCCCCGCGGCCGGCGGCTCGTCCAGCGGGCCGAGGGCTACCTCCACACCGTGGTGGCCGGCGCCGAGACCTACCGCGACGGTGAGCCGACGGGCGCTCTGCCCGGACGCTTGGTGCGCGGTCCGCAACCGGCTCCCGCCTGACAGCCCGGGCCCCTCACCGAAGGAATCAGAGTGCGAGACCTGCATGTCGCCGTCATCGGTGCCGGGATGGCCGGCATCGCCAGCGTCATCAAGCTGCGTGACGCCGGCATCGAGGATGTCGTCGTCTTCGAGAAGGCCGACGACGTCGGAGGCATGTGAAGCTTCGACCCGACTACCGGGCAGCATGCAAGCGCCCGATCGCCTCCGACGACTTCTACGACGCCATCGAGCGCCCCAACGCCTCACTCGTCACCGAGGCGATCACGGGCATCGAGCCATCAGGGGTCCGTACGGCCGACGGCGAACTTCACGACGTGGACGTGCTCGTGCTGGCCACCGGCTTCCGAGCTGATCGGTTCCTGCGGCAGGCCGAGGTGCGGGGGAGGGATGGTCTTCGTCTGGACGACGTCTGGGCGCAGCGTCCCAGCGCCCGGACTACACGATCGAGCTCCTGGCGCTCCTCCGAGCCGGGGCCGAGGCCGTCGAGCCGACCGTGGAGGCAGCCCGGGCCTTCGAGCAGGTCCGGGTCGAGGCGACCAAGAAGACCGTCTGGGTCACCGGTTGCCGGAGCTGGTACCTCGATGACCGGGGCATCCCGGCCGCGTGGCCATGGAGCATCGACCACTTCCGTCAGGTCATGGCGGCCGTCGATCTCAGCCAGTACCGGGTGAGCGGCGCCGTGGTCGGGGCGGGGACCTGACTCGGGGCGTCGAGCGGGTCTCGAAGGCAGCCTGCTCGGAGTCCCGCCTTCGGAGAAGCGGTTGCCGCCCGCGTCTCCCTGGCGGTGCCGGGCGCCGCCACCCGCAGGGCTCGTGCCCACTCGCCTCTCGCTCGGACCTCAGCCGGACGGTGAGGTGTTCTTGGGAAGGTCCCGGAACGGCGTCTCCTTCGCGGGACCAGGTTCCTTCGGCAGGCCGAGCACTCGTTCGCCGATGATGTTGCGCTGGACCTGGTCGCTGCCTCCGTAGATCGAGGGCGCCGGCGAGAACGCCGTCAGTGCTTGGACGGCACCTCCTGAGGGTGCGTCGTCGCCCACGACCGTCGCCGCGGCCCCGAGGATCCGACAGCCCAGGTCGCGTGCCAGCCGGATCGTGTCGCTGTTGCGCAGCTTGGCCAGGTTGCCTTCGCCGCCGGTGGACGCATCGCCGCTCTTCATGCGGCCGAGGTGCCAGCCCGTGATCTCGACCATCGTGTGCAGGCGCATCAGGTCCTGGCGTATGGAGGCGTCGCGGAGCCTGCCCTGCTGCTCGGCCAGCGAGATGAACGAGGACACCCGGCCCGGACCCACCCCGCCTTCTCCGAGAGACGGTTCGTCGTCCTCGAAGGAGCCAGCTGGTCGATCGAGATGGCGCGCCACCGTTCCGGGCAGGGCGGCACTCGGTGCGACCACGTTGTTGCCGCCGATGCCGCTGCGCTCGACCATCAGCGTGGTGTTCGCCACCCGCCACCCGTCACCGACCTCACCGATCACGTTGGCGTGAGGGACGCGAGCCTCGTCGATGAAGACCTCGTTGAACAGCGCCCGCCCGGTCATCTCCCGGAGTGGTCGGACCTCGACGCCGTCCTGGAGCATCGGGAACGCGAAGTAGGTGATGCCTCGGTGCTTCGGGGCATCGGGGTCGGTGCGCGCGATCAGGATGCCGTAGTCGGCCCACTGCCCGAGCGAGGTCCAGACCTTCTGGCCCGTGACCACCCACTCGTCCCCGTCGCGCTCTGCTCGCGTCTGGAGCCCGGCCAGATCGGAGCCGGCGCCCGGCTCGGAGAACAGCTGGCACCACCCATGCTGACCGTCGAGGATTCGGGGTACCAGCCTGCGCTGGAGGTCCGCGTCGGCATGGGCGATGATGGTCGGCGCCGCCAGCATCATGCCCAGGCCCGAGGGCGGACCGAGCGCGTTCCGCTTCACCATCGCACGGGCCAGGTCGGCAGCTTCGGACCGGGACCAGTCCCTACCCCACGGGCTGGGCAGCATGGGGTGCGCGAGACGGGCATCGGCGAGGCGCCGCCACCACGCCGCGACGGTGAGCTCCGGATCCCACGACTCGTCGAGCCACTCCTCGACGTCGAACTCGGCCTCGTCGGCGCTGGTCATGGTTGGATCGCTCTCAGCCGGCGGGCAGGCGTAGACGGGTTGCCCCGGCGACGGGGGATCGGGAGGTGTCCGTCATGACTCAGCCACCGATGGCAGGGCGCCAAGGCGGTTGAGCTCGCGCTCGGCCTCTTCCATGATCTGACGAACGACCTCGCCGGCGGGCACCACGTCGTCGATTCCGCCGATGCCCTGGCCGGCCGCGTAGCACTCCCGGTCGGGATCGATGCCGTCGGTGTCGGGCGCCGCGCCGAGGTGCATGGCGCCGTCGGCCAGGGACCGACCGATCTGGTCGGGGAACCGCTGCAGCTCCTCTGGGTGGTCCTCGAAGTGCCGGGTGTAGGTGTTGCGAACGGCGCGCAAGGTCTTGCCCGTGTAGGCCCGCGTGATCACCGTGTCCTCGTCGCGTCCCGCGATCACCGCCTCGCGGTACCCGGCTACGACGTGAGCTTCGGGTGTGGCGATGAAGCGCGTGCCCACCCAGATCCCGTCGGCGCCGAGGGCCAAGGCGGCAGCCAGCCCGCGGCCGTCGACGATGCCGCCGGCGGCGACGACGGGAACGCGGTCGCCGATGGCGTCGACGATCTGGGGGACGAGGGGCAGGGTGGCCACGGTGCCGGTGTGGCCACCCGCTTCGGTGCCCTGCGCGACGACGATGTCGCAGCCTGCCTCCACGGCCGCCACCGCGTGGCGGACCTTGCCGCACATGTTCACCACCAGCACGCCGGACCGGTGGCACTGCTCGACCACGTCCCGGGGGACGCCCAGGCCGGCGACGAAGACAGAGGCGCCGCCGGCGATGATGGCGGCCACCTGTTCCTCCATGCCCCCGGGCAGCGCGGTGAGCAGGTCGACGCCGAAGGGTCGGTCGGTCCGTTCCCGCACCTCCGCCATCTCGGCCTTCATGCGGTCGAGGCCCATCGGAGCTGCACCCAACGTGCCGAAGCCGCCGGCGTCGCTGACCGCCGCCACGAGCTCGGCATAGGACACGCCGCCCATCCCGGCGAGCATCACCGGGTGCTCGCACTCGAGCAGGTCGGTCAGCCTGGTCTGGATCATCCGTGATTCGGCGCCGGGGCGCCGGTCTCCTCGATCTGTGGACGTGAGGGCCGGATCATGGTGCGGTGCACCTCCCGGCCGGTAGACGAGACGAATGCTGTCATGTGTTCCCCGGCAAGACAACCTGGCGGTACTGTGTCACCGATCGCCGCTCGACACCCCAGCCACCGTGGAGGAACATGACCGCCACCGATCCTCGCTCCGACGTGCGGGAGGGCAGGCGCCGATGACCTCGCCGCCCGATGCCCGGATCCCGATGCTCGCCAGCGATGTCGCCCGAGCCGCGGCGGAGCGGGTCGGCGTGTCGAAGGGCATGGCCGACCTCTCGGTGTTCAGGGTGCTCCTCCGCCATGAGGACCTGGCGGCTCGCGTCAACGGCCTCCTGCACCAGCTGTTGTGGGAGGGCGCCCTCGACACCCGCCTGCGGGAGCTCATCATCATGCGCATCGGCTGGCGTCAGGGCTCGGTGTACGAGTGGACCCAGCACTGGCGGGTGGCGCGGTTGCTGGAGATCCCGGCCGACGACCTCCTCGCCGTTCGAGACTGGCAGGGCAGCGATCGCCTCGACCGGGCCGATCGTGCCGTGCTCGCCGCCACCGACGAGACCCTCGGCGAGGGAGCGATCAGTGCCGAGACGTGGGCCGAGCTGGAGGTGTGCGTGCCCGACGAGCGGGCCCGCGTCGAGGTGGTCATCGCCATCGGCAACTGGTCGATGTTCGCGCAGCTGCTCCGGTCCCTCGAGGTCCCCCTCGAAGACGGCGTCGAGCCGTGGCCACCGGACGGCGCCGTTCCCGAGAGAGCCGACGGTGGGGCGGTCAACGAGCCCGCCTGAGGTTCCCTGACGCCACGGCGGGTCAGATGCGGGTGCCGTGGCCCTGCCAGTACTCGTCGCGCAGCTTGCGCTTGTACAGCTTGCCGGTGGGCAACCGGGGCAGCTCGTCGAGGAACTCGACCTTCTTGGGGCACTTGTAGTGCGCGATGTGCTCCCGGGTGAAGGACAGCAGCTCGCCCTCCAGCTCCCTGCCGGCTTCGACGCCCGGGGCCGGCTGCACCACCGCCATGACCTGCTCACCCATCTCGTCGTCGGGGATCCCGAAGACCGCCACATCGGCCACCTTGGGGTGCATGACGAGGCAGTCCTCGACCTCCTGGGGGTAGATGTTCACCCCGCCCGAGATGATCATGAAGGCCTTCCGGTCCGTCAGGAACAGCCATCCGTCGTCGTCCAGGTACCCGACGTCGCCCAGGGTCGTCCAGCCATGGCCATTCGGGTCCTTCGACGCCGCCGTCTTCTCCGGAGCATTGTGGTACTCGTAGGCGGGACCGCCACCGAAGTACACGGTGCCGGCCTCGCCGGCAGGGACCTCATCGCCCGCCGCGTCGAGGATGTGGATCTCACCGATGAGTGGCTTGCCGACGGTGCCCGGGCGTTGGAGCCACTCGTCGGGCTTCACCAGGCAGAAGCCGTTCAACTCGGTGCCGGCGTAGTACTCCCACAGTACGGGACCCCACCAGTCCATCATCTGCCGCTTGACCTCGACGGGGCAAGGCGCGGCAGCATGGACGGCGACCTGCATCGAGGAGACGTCGGAGGCGGCACGGGCGTCCTCGGGGAGCTTGAGCATCCGGACGAACATGGTCGGCACCCATTGGGAGTGGGTGGCTCGGTGCTCCTCGATGAGACGGAGCGCCTCGACGGGGTCGAACCTCTCCATCACGACCGTGGTGCCGCCGAGCGCCTGCACCCCGAGGTTGAAGCCGATCGGCGCCGAGTGGTAGAGGGGTGCCGGCGAGAGGTACACCGACTCGGCGTCCATGCCGAAGACGCCGCCCAACAGCGCCCCGATCATCATGCCCCCGTCGATCGGCTGACCCGACAGCTCGCGCTTGATGCCCTTGGGTCGCCCGGTCGTGCCCGACGAGTACAGCATCATCTCGCCAGCCGGCTCCTCGTCCAGTCGGTCCGAGGGCATGGTCGCGACGGCGTCGAGGTAGGACTCGAAACGGTCGTCCTCGTCGCCGATGAGCAGCGGCAGGGTGACCGACGTGACGTCTCGCAGCGCGTCGGCGGCGACATCGGCCTTGGCCGTGGTCGTGACCAGCGACCGGCTGCCGGAGTCTTCGAGGATGTACGAGACCTCCTCAGCGGACAGGTAGCTGTTGACGGTCGTGATGTAGAGCCCGGACCGGAGCGCCGCCCACATGACCTCGAGGTAGCGGGACTGGTTCTCGCTGAAGAGGGCGACGTGATCACCCGGCTGAAGGCCATGGTCTCGCCACAGGCGAGCGAGCTGGTTCGATCGCTCGTCGAGCTGGCGGTAGGTGACCACCTCCCCGCTCTCGCCCATGATGATGGCAGCCTTGTCCGGCGTGGTGGTGGCATGAAGGCCTGGGTACATCTCGATTCCCCCGTTTCGTCGTTGCGATCAGTCGGTGAGGCGGAACACCGGCAGGTTCCGACCGTCGGCGATCGGCACCGACCAGTCGACGGTCACCCGCTGGCCGCAGCGCAGCGTCTCGAGCTCGGCGCCGACGACGTTGCTGGTCATCCGCAGGCCCTCGTCGAGATCGATCAGCGCAATGGCGTAGGGCACCTCGTCGGCCATCATGGGGTTGCCCGGCTTGTGCATCACGTTGAACGTGTAGATCGTCCCCGCTCCGGAGAGCGGCGCCCACCGGAGCTGACCCGAGAGGCAACCCGGACACGCCTCGCGCGGGTACCACACGAAGCGGTCGCAGGTGTCGCACCGCTGCGCGACGAGCTCCTTGCGTCGTGTGGCCTCCCAGAACGGCTCGGCCAGGGGGGTCACTGGCGGATCGATGCGCGGCATGCTCGCTCCTAACGGGTTGCCTCGGTGCCGAGGACGATGGTGGAGGTGCAGGAGAGCACGCCCCCGCAGCCGTTGGCGAGGGCGATCTCGGCTCCCGGGACCTGCCGGTCCCCACCGTCGCCTCGGAGCTGGCGAACCGCCTCCACGAGGATGAACATCCCGTACATGCCGGGATGGGTGTATGCCAGCCCGCCGCCGTTGGTGTTCGTGGGCAGCGCGCCACCCGGCCCGAGCCGACCGTCGGCGACGAACTCGCCTCCCTCGCCCTTCTGGCAGAAGCCGAGGTCCTCGAGGGTCATGAGGGCGGTGATCGTGAAGCTGTCGTACAACTCGACCACGTCGACGTCGGCGGGCGTGATGCCCGCCATGGCCATGGCTCGGGGGCCCGACACCGCGGCACCAGTCGTGGTGAGGTCACCCATCTGGGAGATCGACATCCCATGGGTGTGGGCGGTGCCGGCGCCGAGCACGTACACGGGTGGTCGGGCCAGGTCGGCGGCTCGCTGCGCCGAGGTGACGACCAGCGCCCCCGCCCCGTCGGTGACGAGGCAGCAGTCGAGCTTGTGGAGCGGCTCAGCCACCATCGGCGACGCGAGGACATCCTCGACGGTGATCGGCTCCTGGTGGTACGCGTTCGCGTTCTTCGCCGCCCACTGCCGGAACGACACCGCGATCTGCGCCAGGTGCTCGCTCGTCGTGCCGTAGTCGTGCATGTGGCGTCGGGCCGCGAGGCTGTAGCTCGCCGCCGGAAGGCCCAACCCGTAGGGCAGGTCCCACTGGAAGAGTGCCGAGTCCATCGCACCCATGCCGGGACCGCCTCCGGCGAAGGGGTTCTTGCCGCTTCTCGGCGTCGCCGCGTACACGATGACCGCCACCTCGCACAGACCCGCGGCGATGGCTGCGGCCGCGTGCTCCACGTGCACCTCGAAGCTCGAGCCGCCGGTCATGGTCGAATCGGTGAACCGTCCCCGCACGCCGAGGCGTTCGCCGAGGTCCAGCGACGCCATCATCCCGCTGGTCGACATCACGCAGTCGACGTCATCGATGCACAACCCGGCGTCATCCAGGGCGTCCCGGACCATCTCGACCTCGAGCTGGGCGTCGGTGCGGTCGAGCTGACCGGTGGGTGAGACGGCGTCCACCGCGCCGACGATCGCCGCTGCACCACGGAGCTGGCTGGTCACGGTCTGGCGTCCTCTCGTTCGGGCGTGGGCAGTCGGACTCCCGAGTCGACGAAACATAACACACATATCGTCTCGGACGCCATAGCTCGGCTGCTCGAGCTCCCCCGAGGCCACGGGGTCCCCACGACGGGTCAGGGGGCTACGACGCCGTGGATGGGTGGTGTGTCCCCCTCCCCGGCCATGGTGCGAAGCAGGCCCTCGACGCCATCGAGGCCCACCGTGAGCCGGTCGAGCTCGGCGAACGGGTAGCGGCCGGAGGCGAGCAGGTCGAGCGCGGCCCGGTACGCCACCACGTCCACGCCGAGGGCTCCCTCGATGCGCAGCTCCTTGTACACGACCAGGTCGGGCTCGAAGCCCGGTGCGCCGCCGCCTCCCCGAGTGCCGGCGATGACGACGCGTCCGCCGGGGGCGGCCAACTGCACGGCCTGGGCCACCACCGCTGGAGCCTTGGCGGTGACATCGACCACGACCTCGGCGCCCGGACGTCCGGTGGCGCCGCGGAACGCCTCGATCGGGTCCACAGCGGTGACGTCGACGACCAGGTCCGCGCCGAAGGCCGGTGCTGCCTCGAGACGGGGCCGGTCGCGGTCACCGGCGCCGGTGACCATCACGAAGTCGGCACCGGCCTCCTTGGCGGCCGCGGCGGCCGACAGCCCTCGCACGCCGCAGCCGAGGACGGCGACCGCGTCGCCCGGCCCCGTGGCAGGAACGGTGGCGCCCCAACGGATGCCGGCCCCCAGGGGGTTGAAGAGCGTCGCCACTGCTGGGGTGAGGGTCTCGGGCACGGGCAGGACCATCGAATCCGGGGCCAGGTACTGATGGGTCGCGTAGCCGCCCCACAGGCCCGGGCCGGTCTCGACCGAGACGAAGCCGTACATGGTGGCCAGCCCGTTGCGCTCGCATCGCCGGTACCGGCCCGCCCGGCACGCAGCGCACGCCCGACAGGACCGGAACACCTCGACCGCCACACGTTGGCCCGGCACGACGCCCCAGCGCTCAGCGGCCGCCGACCCGATGCGCTCGATGACGCCAACGGCCTCATGGCCGGGGATGAACGGGTAGCCGGGATGGAGTTGACCGCTGTACTGCTCGTGGTCGGTACCGCACAGGCCGCACGCCTCGACTCGCAGCAGCGCGTCGTCGTCGCCGATCACCGGAAGCGGAATGACCCGCTCCCGGAGTGCTCGGGGACCCTCCAGCACCAGCGCGGTCGCGTCCATGGGCCTCCGGCGCCGAATCGGCTTCGGAGCTCCTCAGTCGAAGATCGAGGCCGGCGGGGCCGCTTTGGCCACGAGATCGGGAACCACCTGGAGGAGCTCGGCCGGCTCCCAGCGATCGCCCTTGTCGACCGATGGGCCGTGGCTCCAGCCTTCGGCCACGCTCACCTTTCCGCCGGCGACGTCGAAGACCCGCCCGGTCACGGTCCGGCACTGGCTGCTCCCGAGGCACACCACCAGCGGGGAGATGTTCTCCGGGGCGAACGCGTCGAACGAGCCAGCCTCCGGCTCGCCGCCGAAACCGAGGGGCGCCGTCATGCGAGTCCTGGCACCCGGGGCGATGGCGTTGACCGTGACGCCGTAGCGGTCGAGCTCACGGGACGCGATGACCGTGAACGAGGCGATCCCGGCCTTCGCCGCGCCGTAGTTCGTCTGCCCGGGGTTGCCGTACAGACCTGACGCGGAGCTGGTGTTGATGATGCGGGCATCGTTCTCCTCGCCGGCCTTGGCCCGGTCCCGCCAGTGGGCTGCGGCCCAGCGGGCCGGGGCGAAGGTCCCCTTCAGGTGGACGTTGATGACCGAATCCCACTCGTCCTCGGTCATGTTGGCCAGCATCCGGTCCCGCAGGATGCCAGCGTTGTTGACGAGGACGTCGAGCCCGCCGAAGGTCTCGACCGCGGTGCCGATGAGGCTCCGCGCCCCGTCCCAGTCGGCGACGTTGTCGGCGTTGGCGACCGCTTGGCCCCCCATCGCCTGGATCTCGTCGACGACGTCCTGGGCGGGTCCGGACGATCGGCCGCTGCCGTCCACCTCGCCGCCGAGATCGTTGACGACGACCTTGGCCCCTTCGGCGGCGAACAACAGGGCGTGTGATCGGCCGATGCCTCGTCCCGCCCCGGTCACGATGACGACGCGTCCCTCGCAGATCCCGGTCATGTCCCAGTTCCTCCTCGTGTCACGAGCTCGCGCTCGGCTCGCTCAACGGCCTCGCGAACCTTCGAGGTCGATGGAACGGCTTCAACGCCGCGTGAGACAATAACAAAGATTGTCACGAGCATCACATCGGTGGGATCAGCCGGGGGAGCGACTACCGGCGTCCGTCGCTCGCCGGGCCGAGCGCGAAGCCCCGATAGCCCGCGTCGGCCACCTCCCGGCACGAGCTCAGGTAGAGCTGCAGGCCGCCCGGCCAGTTCAGCATCTCGCGCCGCTTGCCCGGGATGTTGGCGCCCATGTACCACGAGTCGGCTCGGGGGAAGAGGGTCATGTCGGCGATGCCGTGAACCATGCTCCGCCACTGCTCCTCGGCGTCGGGGGTGGCCTCGATACGGGTCGTCCCGGTGTCCCGCAGGTGGGTGAGCAGATCGACCACCCACGATCCCTGGACCTCGGCGCAGGTCGGACCGTTGCAGAACCCCGATGGGCTCTGGGGCCCGTACAGGAACATGAGGTTCGGGAAGCCGTGGCTCGCCAGGCCGAGGTGCGTCCTCACCCCGTCGGCCCAGTGCTCGGCCAGCGTCCGGGCGCCGGTGCCCCGCAGGTCGATGCTCACGAGCCCGCCCGTCACCGCGTCGAAGCCGGTGGCCAGCACCAGGAGGTCGCACGGGTGCTCGCCGCCGCTGGTCCGGACCCCGTGCGGCGTGATCGCCTCGATGGGCGTCGTGCGCAGGTCGACCAGGTCGACGTTGTCCTGGTTGAACGCGTCGTAGTACCACTGCTCGAGCGACGGACGCTTCACCCCGAAGGGGTGCGGCGGCTCGACGGGCGCGAGGACGTCGGCGACCTCGGGGTCGCGAACCCGCTCCCGGACCTTGGATCGCCAGAAGTCGTACGCGGTTCGGTTGGCCTCCTCGTTCACGAGCAGGTCCGAGAAGCCGCCGGCCCAGAACGCGAAGCCGCCCTCCTGCCAGAGCCGTTCGTAGGTCTGCCGCCGCACGGACGCGGACACGTCGAAGGTGGCGACCCCCCGCTCCGGGTAGGCGAAGCCGCTGTTGGTCCGGGCGCGCCGCCCGAAGATGGCCGGGTACTCGGCCTTGGCCTCGTCCTGCTGCTCGTGGGTCAACCTCTGCTGCTGCATGGCCAGGGCCATGATCGGCGTCCGCTGGAACACCGTGACGTGCTCGGCCACGCGGGCGGCCTCCTGGATCACCTGCACGCCACTGGCGCCGGTGCCGATCACGGCTACCGATCGGCCCTCGAGGTCCACGCCCTCCTGAGGCCAGTGGGCGGTGTGGGACCACTGTCCGTCAAACGTCGAAAGGCCGGGGATGTCCGGGAGGTGGGCCTTGGCCGCGAAGCCCGTGCACAAGACGACGAATCGGGTGTGAAGGACGTCGCCCGCGTCGGTGACCAACTCCCAGCACCGACGCCCCTCGTGCCAGGCGCCACCGTTCAGTCGCGTTCGGAACTGGATGTCCCTGCTCAGGTCCCACACCGTGTCGACGTGCTCGAAGTAGCGGCGAAGGGCCCGCCAGTCCGGGAAGCGCTCGTCCCAGTACCAATCGCGCCAGATTGCCTCGTCAGAGTACTCGTACAACGGGACGTGGGAGTCGACCCTGGCGCCCGGGTAGCAGTTCCAGTGCCAGATCCCGCCGAGTCCGCCGCCCGCCTCGAGCAGCTTCACCCGAAGGCCGAGTCGCCGAAGGTGGTGCAGCTGGTACAGGCCGGCGAAGCCGGCGCCGACGATGACCACGTCCAGGTCGGGCTCGCTCACCCCCCGCTCCGCCTGGTCTGGGCCCAGGAGCGACCCTGCTCGACGTCGACATCGTGTGGAAGGCCCAGCACCCGCTCGCCGATGATGTTGCGTTGCACCATGCCGGTGCCTCCGCCGACCGTGAGGGCGGGAGCGAACAGGAACCCGTGGGCCCACAGCCCCGGATCGCCGCCGAAGGGGCCGACGTCGGCGAGCACGCCCGCGGTCCCGGCGAGGTCCTTGGCCAGCTCCATGATGTGCTGGCCGTGCTCGTCGGCCAAGACCTTGCGGATCGACGCCTCCGGCCCTGGCGGCTCCCCCCTGATCGCGGCGGTCACGGTTCGGAGCCGGATCAGCCGCAGGAGTTCCGACTCGACGTGCAACTGCGCCAGCCGCTGGCGCAGCAGGGGATCGTGGGTCCCGCCACGGTCCCGCACGACGTCGAGCAGGTCGCCGGCGACGGGCCCCATGCCCCAGAGCGCCCCACCGGACGACAGCGAGACACGCTCGTTGCCGAGGGTCACCTTGGCCAGCGACCAGCCGTGGTTCTCCTCGCCGACGAGGTTCTCGGCCGGGATCCGCACATCGGTGAAGAAGACCTCGTTGAACGTGTGACCACCCGTCATATCGATGATCGGGCGGACCTCGATGCCGGGGGCGTCCATGGGGCAGATGAAGTACGACACACCCTTGTGCTTGGGCTGGTCGGGATCGGTTCGGGCGATGAGGATGCCGTACGTGGAGAACTGGGCGAGCGACGTCCAGATCTTCTGGCCGGTCACCACGTACTCGTCGCCGTCGCGGACGGCGCTCGTGCCGAGGTTGGCCAGGTCGGACCCGGCTCCCGGCTCCGAGAACAGCTGGCACCACACCTCCTCGCCCGCGAGCAGCGGCACGAGGTACCGGTCCTTCTGCTCCTGGGTGCCGGCGTGCACGATCGTGGGACCGGCCCAACCGATCCCGATCGGGTTCATCGGGCGGCGGATCCCGGCCCGTTTCATCTCGTCATCGATGACCAGCTGTTGGACCGGGTCCGCATCCAGGCCCCAGGGTGTGGGCCAGTGCGGGGCGACGAGGCCCGCTTCGGCCAACTCCCGACCCGAGGGCTGCGGGTGCGCGTCGAGCCAGTCGGTGATCGCGCTGCGGTACGGGTGGTCGGCGTCCGGCAGGTCGAAGTCCATCGCGCTCCTCTCGCCTCGATCCTGGAACCCTAGGACGGGTCGGACCGGACTTGTGACATTGATCGTCGGCCGGTTCATGTGTTGTCCCGCTCGCCCCTGCGCCGCGCGCACCGGCAGTCCGAGAGATGGTCCGCGTAAGATGTCTCAACACGACACGCAGCAGGGGGATGGACGATGACCGACTCGACACCGGATCTGGGCCTGCAACTCCGCACCGATGTCCGGGAGGACTACGGGCCGGTGACCGACTGGGCCACGGACTTCGACCTGATGGACAAGGACTACGTGGTCCGCCCCGAGCGGCGGTGGGCCGAGCAGCGGGCCGAATGCCCGATCGCGTTCACCGAGCGTCGGCAGCGCACCTGGCTCCCGGTCCGCTACGCCGACATCTCGGAGATCGCCCATGATCCGGACCGATTCTCCTCGCGGGACATCGTCGTGGTGTCGCCTTTCGACCAGCCCATCAACGACCTCCTGCCCGTGCCGCCCATCAGCTCGGATCCGCCGGAGCACACCTGGGCCCGTCGCCTCCTGCTGCCGGCGTTCGGGCCGACGGCGATCGACGACATGACGCCGATCACGAGAGCGTTGGCCCACCGCCTCATCGACGAGCACTTCGTCGACGGCCACGGCGACGCTGCCGCGGACTACGCCCGTCACATCCCGGTGCGCGTCATCGCGCAGATGCTCGGCGTACCGGTCGATGACGAGGACCAGTTCACCGGGTGGGTGGTGCGCACCCTGCAGGACGGTTTCCAGAACATCGCCGGCGCCATGGACGCCATCGGCGAGATGACCATGTACTTCGTCGACGCCGTCGCCGAACGGCGCGCCATGGAACCCGGAACCCGCCCGGACGACATCATCACCCTGCTGATCGAGGCCGAGACCGAAGAGCCGATCTCGGACCAGCACCTTCTGGGCACCTGCTTCCTGTTGCTCGTCGCCGGCATCGACACGACCTGGAGCAACATCGGCTCGGCGCTGCTGCACCTCGCCACGAACCCCCACGACCAGCAGCGGTTGCGCGACGAACCCGAGCTCATGCCGGTCGCGGTGGAGGAGTTCCTCCGCTTCTACAGCCCGGTGACGATGGCTCGCTACGTCACCACCGACACCGATTTCAACGGTTGTCCGATGCGCGAGGGCGACAAGATCCTCATGGCGTTTCCGGCCGGCAACCACGACCCCGAGATGTTCGAGGACGCCGACCGGTTCGTGATCGACCGGGAGCGGAACCGGCACTTCGCCTTCGGCTCGGGCATCCACCGTTGCCTCGGCTCCAACCTGGCCCGCATGGAGATCAGGGTTGCGGTCGAGACGTTCCTCGAGCGGGTCCCGACCTTCGAGTTGGCCGATCCCGATGCCGTCACCTGGACCGGAGGCCAGGTGCGGGGTCCACGCTCGGTGCCCATCACCTTCTGACCGACGCCACCGAGCTCCCCGGCGCTCCGCGCCCGAGTGCCCGAGTGCCCGACGCCACTGGCAAGTCGCAGGAACGGCCACCGGGTCGCGCCGATGAGGCGCTCAGGTGAACGCCCGGAGCCAGGCGGCGAAGTCGTCGAGCATCGGGGCGCTCAGCGCGTGGCCGCCGTCGTGTTCGCTGAGGGTGACCTCGGCGCCCGCGGCGCGCAGTTGTTGGGCCTGGTGAAGGTTCCGTCGCAGCGGGACGTTCGGGTCGCTCCGCCCGGCGAGCACGAGCACCTGGGTGCCCCGCGCGGCGGCGAGGTCCAGAGGGCGGTCATCGACCTCGACGATGGTGCCGCAGCACCACAGCCCTGCGGGTCGCGAGCTCTCGGACGTGGCGTAGGCGAGCCAAGCCGCCAGGCCGGCGCCTTGGGAGAACCCGCCGACCACGCTGTGGTGACGGCTGATCCCGAACCTGGTGCAGATGTCGCCCACGAGGGCGTCGAGCGCGGCCAACGAATCGGCGAACGAGGCCGGGTCGGCTCGCCATGACTCGTCGAACTCGTACCAGCTGGCGCCAGCGCCATCCAGAGCGATCGGGCCGCGTGGGCACAGCACCAACCACCGGCCGTCAGGGTCGACCGTCGAGGCGGCCGCCGCCAGGTCGTGCTGCGTCGCCCCGTAGCCGTGGAGCATGACGAGGAGCCGTTCGGCGGCGGGATGCCCGTCGAGACGGAAGGCGAGCTCAGCCACCGGGACCGAACTGGTAGGCCGAGATGCGGGCGCCGAGCACCTCGTCGGTGAACAGTCGCGTGCCGCGCTCACCGGAGGCGCCGGCGGCGACCATGAGCGGCAGCAGGTGCTCCTCACGGGGGTGCGCCGCCCGGGCGGCGGGCGCGTCCATCCAGCGGGCCAAGGCAGCACGCCGACGCGCCGGTTCGGCGGTGCAGGCTGAGGTCAGCCAATCATCGAAGGCGATCGAGTCGGCGTGCGCTTCAGGGCTGCCGAAGCGTCCCATGTTGTGGTAGCTCATTCCGCTGCCGACGATCAACACACCCTGGTCGCGGAGCGGCGCGATCGCTTCGCCGAGAGCGAGGTGGAACTCGGCGTCGAGGTCGGAACGCAGTGACACCTGCACCACCGGGATCTCTGCGTTCGGGTACATCAGCAGCATCGGCACGAACACGCCGTGATCGAAGCCGCGTTCGGGGTCGAGGCGCCACGGGATGCGGGCCGCGGCGAGGAGCTGGCCGATCACCTCCGCCAGCACCGGCGACCCCGGCGCCGGGTAGCTGAGCCGGTAGGTGTCGGGCGGGAACCCGTAGTAGTCGTAGAGCATCGGCGGCGCCGGCGACGACGTGATCTCGACGACCGCCGACTCGTGATGTCCCGACACCACCACGATGGCTTTCGGTCGCGTTCCCATCACCACGTCGAACGTGCGCAGGAAGTCGGCCAGGTCATCCCAGGTGTCGGCCGGGCCCATCGTCCAGTCCATGAAGAAGCACGGGCCTCCGCCGTGCGGGATGAACACCGTTGGCAACCGCTGACCGATGTTCACCATGGCGCTCTCCTGATTGCCCGTCCTACGCACGATCCTAGAAGCGCAGCGACGACTTGACGGCGGTCACGCTGCGTCC
>CAYTJS010000001.1:0-35564 GCA_964438115.1 uncultured Iamiaceae bacterium | reverse complement strand
CTTCACCTTCTCGATGGAGATGTCCTCGATCTTGAGGTGGGCGTAGGGGTTCTTCAGGGCGTTGAGGCGGTCCTTCACCGCCACCTTCCACCCGATGTGCTCGGGGGCGCCGCTGCGCTGGATGTAGGCGCGGATGAACGGCGCGAAGGCGCCGCCGGCGCCGAGCGAGGCGCCCTTGCCCGAGCCGAGGGCGAACTGGGCGTTGCCCTCGGACTGCTTCTCGAAGGCCACGGCCAGCACGGTCTTGTGCTTGCCGGCCTGCACGTGGCTGGCGGCCACGATGGCGGTGGTGCCGCCCACCGACCCGGCGGTGTGCACCCGGAACATGGGCTTGCCCACCGCCCCGAGCGCGTCGGAGAGGTACAGCTCGGGCTTCATCACGCCCTCGAAGAGGTCGGGCGCCTTGCCGAGCACGACCGCGTCGACCTCGGCCATGGTGAGGTGGGCGTCGTCGAGGGCGCGGAACACGGCCTCGCGCACCAGGCCGGCCAGCGACACGTCGTGGCGGCGCGACTTGTGGTGGGTCTGGCCGACGCCGACGACCGCGGCGGGGATCATGCGCCCTCCTCCAGGATGCAGACGAGGTTCTGCTGCAGGCACGGCCCGCTGGTGGCGTGGGCCAACGCCCGCGACCCGCCACCGAACACGTGGTCGGCGGCGTGGCCGACCCGGCACAGGCCCGTGGCCATGATCGGGTTCTCCTTCAGCGCCCCGCCCGAGGCGTTGACCACCACGTCGTCGCCCAGGCCCAGCACCGACCGCAGCAGCAGCTCTTCGTGGGTGAAGGCGGCCTGGAGCTCGGCCACCTCCACCGGGCCGTCGCCCAGCCCGGCCGCCTCGGCGGCGATGCGGGTGGACGGCGAGTCGTCGAGGGCCCGGAACGACGGGTTGTGGCACTCGGTGCGGTGGTCGAAGCCGGAGATGTAGGCGGGCCGGTCGACCAGCTCGCGGGCCCGGTCGCCCCGGGCCAGCACCATGGCCGCGGCCCCGTCGGTGATCGGTGGGACGTCGTGGGCCCGCAGGGGCGCCCGCAGGTACTCCTCCTGCAGGAGCGAGTCGACCTCGCCCTCGCCCCGCGAGCGCACGGCCACCTCGGCCATCGACCGCTCGTCGGCGATGCCGGCGGCGATCACGGCCCGGGCCTGGAGGGCGGCGAAGGTGAGCGGGTCGGCACCGAGGGGCGCCAGGTAGAAGGGGTCCATCTCCATCGGGTAGATGAGCGTCGGGTCCCCGGTGGACGAGCGCCCCGAGCCGGTGACCACGGCGATCTCGATGTCGCCCTCCTGCAGGCGCAGCCACGCCTCGTAGAGGGCCCAGGCCCCGTCCATCTCGACGTGGGAGTCCCGCTTCGGGGGCCAGGCGCCGATGGCGTCCAGGTTGACCACGAACGAGAACGCCTGCCCGGTGATGTAGTCACAGCTGCCGAGGCAGGTGAAGTCGACGTCGGCCCGGGTCAGCCCCAGCGGGTCGAGGGCGTCGGTGATGGCCGAGAGGAGGAGCTGGGTCTCGGAGCGGTCGGTCTGGCGGACGAGGGGGGTGGTGGCCCAGCCGACCACGGCCACCTCGGGTGGGGTGAAGGTGCTCATCAGAAGATCCGGTTCACGAGGTCGGGGTCGTCGACGTCGGGCTCGCCGTTGGGCATCCAGCCCAGCAGGCTGCCCCAGGTGCCGCCCATGCCGCCGGAGGCGTCGGTCTCCTCGGCGGGGGAGGCCCAGACCGCCGACACCCGCTGGCCGACCCGCACGTCGGCGGCGGCCAGTTCGATGACCGGCTGGTAGCCGAGCACGACCTCGGTGTCGTCGAGGAGGACGAAGGCCCGGACGAAGGGCTCGGTCTCGGTCTGGCCCGGGTATTGGACCGGGGTCACGATCGTGAAGTTGGTGATGGTCCCGGTGTCGGGCAGGTCGACCTCGTCGTCGGGGCCCAACTGCACGCTGTCGATGGGGCACAGGCCCCGGCCGCCGGCGTAGACCCGCTCGCAGGCCGGGCAGCGCAGGCCGAGGATGCGTTGCTCGCGGGAGGCGGCCACCGCCCGGTCGCTGGCCTCGGGCACCGGGTTCCGGTAGGTGATGCGGGCCAGGTAGTCCATCATCTCGACCGGCCCCTCCAGGTCGGTGGCCTCCTCGCCCTCCATCTCGGGGGTCTCGCCGGGGACGAAGCAGGCCAGGTCGTCGAGGCGGCCGACCCGGGTGCCCTTCCACCGGGGGGCGACCCGTAGCCCGTCGGCCATGGCCGAGGGGTCGCCGGCGTCGACGGCGTGCAGCAGCGGAGTGGACGCCCCGTCGATGAGCACGAAGGCGAAGGCGAACGGGTGACCGAGCGGGTGCTGCTCGGACGGCTCGGGGACCCAGGTCCAGGAGGTCACCGTGCCCGCCGGGCCGACCTCCACGAAGTCGGGGGCCAGCTCGGCGCCGGTGGCCGGGTCCCACTCCAGTGGCGGCACCAGCACCTGGTCCCCGTTGCGGATGCCCACGAGGCGTCGCTCGGTCAGGGCGTTCATGAACGTGCCGATCACCGGCCCCAACGAGCGCGTGTAGGGGAAGGTGATCGTGCTCTCCTCGAACCGCGTCACCCGGCGATCCTGGCACGTCGGCCGACGTACGCTCGCCCGATGGCCATCCAGGGGTTCTCGCACGTGGGTGTCTGCTGCTCCGACCTCGAGCGCTCGACCAGCTTCTACCGGGAGGTGCTCGGCTTCACCGAGCTGTTCACCACCGAGATGGGCGCCGAGGTGGGGGCGACCATGGAGGTCGACGGCGACATCGCCTTCGAGTCCCGCATGCTGCGCCGCGACGACGTGCGCGTCGAGCTGCTGCACTGGATCGAGCCGACGGCGGAGGGGGACCGCGAGCGACGACCGATGACCCGCTTCGGGCTCACCCACCTCTGCTTCCGGGTGGAGGACGTCGACGAGCACCAGGCGGCGGCCGAGGCCTGGGGCGGGGCGGTCCACGCCGCCACCCGTTCCGAGCTCGAGAGCCCCTTCGGGGGCCCGCCGGTGCGCCTGCTCTACCTCACCGACCCCGACGGGGTGCGCATCGAGCTGATGGAGGGCACGCCCGACCTCGGCTGATACCCCCCGGGGTTTGCGTCGAGGTTCCCTCCGATATACCCTGGGGGGTATGTGCAGAAGGATCACGTGCAGCCAGTGCCAGCGTCCCTCCTACGCCGGGTGCGGCGCCCACGTCGAGCAGGTGCTCGGCGACGTGGCGCCCTCGGACCGGTGCCAGTGCCAGGGGTCGTCCCGGGCCGCCCGCAGCGGCGGGGGCCGGACGTGGCCCTGGTCCCGGAAGGGCTGACCGCTCGCGCTAGCGGCCCGCCACCGGCGAGCCGTGGTGGAGCACCAGGCGCCACCCGGCCGCGGTACGGGCCCACAGGTTGGTCGCGGCCACGGTGCCCGTGGCGCCGTCGGTCACCAGGTTCTCGTCGAGGGTGACCCAGGCCAGATCGCCCTCGGCGGTGACGGCCTCGTTGGTCACGATGAACTGCAAGCGACCGGGTCCGTCGAAGATCCGGGCCCACGACGCCTCGACCTCGGGCCAGCCCCGCAGGATGGGCCAACCAGGGTGGATGCAGGTGGCCCGATCGCTGTGCTCCCACAGCGCGGTCATGGCCGCCAGGTCCCGGGCCTCGTGGGCCTCGTAGAACGCGCCGTTGGCGGCGAGCAACTCGGCGACCATGCCCTCGGCCATCGGGTGACCGTACCGGCCCGGCCCCTGGCACGATGGCGGGCGTGGCACCGGCGGGGCTGACCAGCGGCGAGGCGGCGGAACGCCTCGCCCGGGACGGGTCCAACGAGCTGCCCGCCCCACCGCCCCCGGCGGCGTGGCGCCAGCTGCTCGGGCAGTTCGTCCACTTCTTCGCCCTCATGCTCTGGGCGGCGGCGGCCCTGGCCGTGGTGGCCGATCTGCCCCAGCTGGGCGTGGCCATCGCCGCCGTCGTGGTGCTGAACGGCATCTTCGCCTTCGCCCAGGAGCGCCGGTCCCTCCACACCACCGAGCGCCTGCGCGACCTCATCCCCCGGCGGGCCACCGTCGTGCGCGACGGCCGCCAGGTCGACATCGATGTCCGGGACCTCGTGGTCGGCGACCTCGTCGTGCTCGGGGCGGGTGACCGCATCTCGGCCGACCTCACCTGCACCGAGGCCCACGCCCTGGCCCTCGACACCTCGACCCTCACCGGTGAGAGCGTCCCCGCCGCGCTCGACGAGGGCGACGCCGTCCCCGCCGGTTGCTTCGTGGTCGAGGGCGAAGGCCGGGCCGAGGTGGTGGCCACCGGAGCCGACACCCTGCTGGCGGGCATCGCCGCCCTGGCCCGGGCCGCCGAGCGCCCACCCAGCCCGCTCACCGTCGAGTTGCGTCGGGTGGTGCGCCTGATCGCGGTGATCGCCGTGAGCGTGGGCGGTGCCTTCTTCGCCCTCATGCTGGTGTTGGGCCAGCCGCCCAGCGACGGCTTCCTCTTCGCCATCGGCATCACGGTGGCGCTGGTGCCCGAGGGCCTGCTGCCCACCACCACCCTCTCCCTGGCCATCGGCGCCCAGCGCATGGCCGAGCGCCAGGCCCTGGTCCGCCATCTCGAGTCGGTGGAGACGCTGGGGTCGACCACCTTCATCTGCACCGACAAGACCGGCACCCTCACCCGCAACCAGATGGCCGTGGTGGCGGCCTGGACGCCCGACGGGTCGGCCCGGGTGCACGGCGAGGGCTACGAGCCCGAAGCCGCCGTCGAGGCCGACCCGTCGGCGCGCCTGGCCCTGACGCACGCGGCGTGGGCGGGCCGGGCGTGCTCGACGGGCCACGCCGTGCTCGACGACGGGGTCTGGCGGGCCCAGGGCGACCCGATGGAGGCGGCCGTCGACGTCCTCGCCCGTCGCCTGGAGGTCCCCCCCGCCCCCGCCGTCACCCGCCGCTTCCCCTTCGACCCCAGGCGCCGACGCATGTCGGTGGTGGCCGATGGCCAGGTGCTCGTGAAGGGGGCCCCCGATGCCGTCCTGCCCCGCTGTGGCCCCGTGAGGGGCGCGGCCGAGGCGCTCGACGAGTTGACCGGTCGGGGCCTGCGCGTGCTCGCGGTGGCCTCCCGCCCGACCGGCCCGACGCCTCCCGCCGACGCCCAGGCGGCCGAGAGCGACCTGCGCCTCCTCGCCCTCCTGGGCTTCGAGGACCCACCCCGGGCCGACGCCTGCCAGGCCCTGGCCGACTGCCGGCGGGCCGGTGTCCACGTGGCCATGGTGACCGGGGACCACCCGGCCACGGCCCGGGCCATCGCCGAGGAGGTCGGGCTGTGGCGGCCGGGTGCGCCGGTGGTGACCGGAGCCGAGCTGCCCGACGACGACGCCGCCCTGGGGGAGCTGGTCGACCACGATGGCATCGTCCTCAGCCGGGTCAGCCCCGAACAGAAGCTGCGCATCGCCGGGGCCCTGCAAGCGCGGGGCCACGTCGTGGCCATGACCGGCGACGGGGTCAACGACGGCCCCGCCCTCCAGAAGGCCGACATCGGCGTGGCCATGGGTGGGGTCGGCACCGACGTGGCCCGCGACGCCGCCGACCTGGTGCTGCTCGACGATCGGTTCTCGACGATCGTCGACGCCATCGCCCAAGGCCGGGCCGCCTTCGCCAACATCCGGCGCTTCCTCACCTACCACCTGACCGACAACGTGGCCGAGCTGACCCCCTTCGCCGTCTGGGCCCTCTCGGGCCGGTCGATCCCGTTGGCCCTCGGGGTGATGCAGGTGCTGGCCCTCGACCTCGGCACCGACACCTTCTCGGCCGTGGCCCTGGGGGCCGAGGTCCCTCGCGACCAGGTCCTGGACCGACCTCCCGAGCGGGGTCGACTCTTCGACCGGACCGTGGGGCGGCGGGCCTTCGGCGTCCTCGGACCCACCGAGGCCCTGATCGAGATGGGCGGGTTCATCGCCGTCCTGGCGGTCGGGGGCTGGGCGTTCGGCGGGCCCGAGCCGTCGACGGCCCTGCTGGCCACGGCGTCGGGTGCCGCCTTCCTCACCGTGATCCTGGCGCAGTCGGCCAACGCCATCGCCTGCCGCAGCTCGCGTCGGCCGTTCTCCTGGACCTTGCTGACGGGCAACCGGCTGCTGCTGGTCGCGGTGGCCGTGGAACTGGCGATCGGGCTGGCCTGCCTGCTCGTGCCGGCGCTGGCCGGGGCCCTCGACCAGGCGTGGCCGACCCTGCTCGGCGTGATGGTGGCCCTGGCCTCGGTGCCGGCCGTCCTCACTGCCGACGCCGCCGACAAGTGGTGGCGTCGCCGCCGGGCCTTGGCGGGTTCCCGCCGATGACCGAGGCCACGACCACCGCCGCCCTGCCACCGGTGACCGGTGCCGAGACCCGGGCCCGGCGCCTGGTGGTCATGAAGCGGCGGGCCACCGCCCTGCTGGCGGCGGTGACCACCGTGTTCCTGGCCGTGACGCTCTGGGGCGGTGACGCCACCTGGGCGGGCTATGTCCAGGCCACCGCCGAGGCGGCGATGGTCGGCGGCCTGGCCGACTGGTTCGCCGTGGTGGCCCTGTTCCGCCACCCCTTGGGGGTGCCCATCCCCCACACCGCGGTGATCGTGGCCCGCAAGGACCAGTTCGCCGAGACCCTCGGCACCTTCATCCAGGAGACCTTCCTCACCCCCGACGCCGTGATGGACCGGCTTCACGCCTCGCGGGCGGTGCCCCGGCTCGCCGCCTGGCTGCAGGAGCCGGCCAACGCCGACCGGGTGGCCACCGAGCTGCTGGCCGGCGGCGCCCGGCTGGCCCACCTGGCCGACGAGGAGCAGGTGGGCACGGCCCTGGCGGGCACGGTGCGGGCCCGCATCGCGGCCACCCCGGTGGCGCCGCTGGCGGGACGGGCCCTGGCCTTCGCCATCCGCGACGGTCGCCACCAACAGGCGCTGGAGACCGTGCTCCGGGAGGTCGACGTCTTCATCGACGCCAACCGGGGCGACCTGCGTCGCCAGCTCGGCGAGGCGTCGCCGTGGTGGCTGCCCGGCGCCGCCGAGGACCGGCTGTTCGAGCGTCTGGTCGACGGGGTGCGAACCCTGACCGGGGCGATGCTCGACGACGACGACCACGCCCTGCGGCAGCGCTTCGACCAACGTCTGGCCCAGCTGGCCGAGGATCTCCAGACCTCGCCCGACCTGCTCGCGAGGGGCGAGGAGCTGAAGGCCGAGGTGCTGGCCGGCACCGACGTGGCCGAGTGGGTCGGGTCGATGTGGGGCGAGCTGCGCCGACGGCTGGTCGACCAGGCGGAGCGGCCCGACCCCGACCTGCGGGCCCGGCTGGCCGCCGTGGTGGCGTCCACCGGGGCTCGACTGGAGGACCCCGAGGAGACGGCCCGGCTCGACGCCACCCTCACCTCGGCGGTGACCTACGTCCTCGAGCACTTCCGGGGCGAGATCGTCACCCTGGTGCAGGCGACCATCGAGCGGTGGGACGCCGAGGAGACGGCGTCGCGCCTCGAGCTGCTGCTCGGCCCCGACCTGCAGTTCATCCGCATCAACGGCACGGTCGTCGGCGCCCTGGCCGGCCTCGTCCTCCACACGGTGACCCAACTCCTCGCCTGACCCCGTCCCACTCCGAAATTGCGTGAGTTGGTCACTCCTGGGCGGACCAACTCACGCAATTTCGACTCAGGGGG
Organism: uncultured Iamiaceae bacterium; assembly: GCA_964438115.1. Lineage (GTDB taxonomy): Bacteria > Actinomycetota > Acidimicrobiia > Acidimicrobiales > DATDAH01 > DATDAH01. The sequence continues at coordinate 27,930 of CAYTJS010000001.1, read as the reverse complement.
TGGACTGGACTGTACCCCAGGGGGGTATCATTCGGATCGGAGGTGGGGAGTGAGCGAGCAGCAGACCTACGTCGTGACCGGGATGACCTGTGCGCACTGCGTCCGGGCGGTGACCGAGGAGGTGGCCGCCCTCGACGGCGTGCTCGACGTGGCCGTCGACCTGGCGTCGGGCCGGGTCGAGGTCACCAGCGAGGCCCCGCTCGACCGGGCCGCGGTCGCCGCCGCCGTCGACGAGGCCGGGTACGAGCTGGCCGGGACATGACCGGGGGTGCGGCCCGGCGACTGCTGGCCTTCGCCGGCGTGCTGCTGGTGGTCTTCGTCGCCGCCTACGGCATCGGCTCGGCGACCGGGTCCGATCCGGCGCCGACGACCGTGCCGGCCGGCCCGACCACCACCATGGCCGACCACGAGCACGGGGAGGGGTGATGGACGCGCCCACCACCGTCGACCTCGAGATCGGGGGGATGACCTGTGCCTCCTGCGCCGCCCGCATCGAGAAGAAGCTGAACCGCCTGGACGGCGTCGAGGCCTCGGTCAACTACGCCACCGAGCACGCCGTGGTCACCACCGACGGCTCGGTCAGCCCCGAGGACCTGGTCGCTGTGGTCGAGGGCGTCGGCTACTCGGCCCGCCTGCCAGTGACCGCGACCGAGGCTGGCGTCGACGGCGCCCGGGCGGCCGACGAGGAAGACCCCGAGCTGGCCGACCTCCGCCAGCGCCTGCTGGTCTCGGCGGTCCTGGCCCTGCCCGTGCTGGTGCTGTCGATGGTGCCGGCCCTGCAGTTCACCAACTGGCAGTGGCTGGCCTTCGCCCTGGCCGGGCCCGTCGTGGTGTGGGGGGCCTGGCCGTTCCACCGGGCGGCGTGGCTCAACCTGCGCCACGGCGCCGCCACCATGGACACCCTCGTCTCGATCGGGACGCTGGCCGCCTTCGGCTGGTCGGTCTACGCCCTCTTCTGGGGTGAGGCGGGTGCGCCGGGGATGACCATGTCGTTCTCGGTCTCGGTCGAGCGGGGAGCCGGAACCCACGAGCTCTACCTCGAGGTGGCCGCCGCCGTGACGGTGTTCCTCCTGGCCGGCCGGTACGTCGAGGCGAGGGCCAAGAAGCGGTCGGGGGCGGCCCTGCGGGCCTTGCTCGACCTCGGGGCCAAGGACGTCGCCGTGCTGCGGGACGGCGCGGAGGTGCGGGTGCCGGTCGACCAGCTCGTGGTGGGCGACCGCTTCGTCGTGCGTCCCGGCGAGAAGGTCGCCACCGACGGGGTCGTCGAGGAGGGCACCTCCGCCATCGACGCGTCGCTGCTCACCGGCGAGTCGGTGCCCGTCGAGGTGGGGGTGGGCGACGCGGTCGCCGGCGCCACCGTCAACGCCGGGGGGCGCCTGGTGGTGCGGGCGACCCGGGTGGGGAGCGACACCGCGCTGGCCCAGATCGCCCGCCTGGTGACCGAGGCCCAGTCGGGCAAGGCGCCGGTGCAGCGCCTGGCCGATCGGGTGTCGGCCGTCTTCGTCCCGGTGGTCATCGCCCTGTCGGTGGCCACCCTCGGGTTCTGGTTGGGGCGGGGTGAGGACCCCACCACCGCCGTGACGGCGGCCGTGGCGGTGCTGATCATCGCCTGCCCCTGCGCCCTGGGTCTGGCCACGCCGACCGCCCTGCTGGTCGGCACGGGGCGGGGGGCCCAGCTGGGCATCCTCATCAAGGGCCCCGAGATCCTCGAGTCCACCCGCCAGGTCGACACCATCGTCCTCGACAAGACGGGGACGGTGACCACCGGCCGGATGGGGCTGGTGGCGGTGGCGGCCACCGCGGGCACCGACCCCGACGAGGTCCTGCGCCGGGCCGGCGCGGTGGAGGACGCCTCCGAGCACCCGATCGCCCGGGCCGTGGCCGACGCTGCTCGCGAGCGGCTGGGTCCGTTGCCCCCGGTCGAGTCCTTCGCCAACCGCGAGGGGCTCGGCGTCGAGGGCGTCGTCGAGGGTCGGGCCGTGGTGGTCGGCCGGGCCCGTCTCCTCGCCGACCGGGGCCTCGCCGTCCCCGACGACCTCGGGGCCGAACAGCTCCGGGCCGAGGCCAACGGGCGGACGGCGGTCGTGGTGGCCTGGGACGGTGCGGTCCACGGCGTCGTCGTCGTGGCCGACACGGTGAAGCCCTCCAGCGCCGAGGCCATCGGGCGCCTGCGGGACCTCGGCCTCGAGCCCGTGCTGCTGACCGGTGACAACCGCGCGGCCGCCGAGGCCGTGGCCGCCGAGGTCGGCGTCGACCGGGTGGTCGCCGAGGTCCTCCCCGCCGACAAGGTGGCCGCGGTCACCAGCCTCCAGGAGGAGGGCCGGGTCGTGGCCATGGTGGGCGACGGCGTGAACGACGCCGGGGCGCTGGCCGCCGCCGACCTGGGGGTGGCCATGGGCACCGGGACCGACGTGGCCATCGAGGCCAGCGACCTGACCCTCGTGCGGGGCGACCTCCTGGTGGCCGTGGACGCCATCCGCCTGTCCCGCCGCACCCTCCGCACGATCAAGGGAAACCTGTTCTGGGCGTTCGCCTACAACGTGGCCGCCCTCCCCCTGGCCGCCGCTGGCCTCCTCAACCCCCTGATCGCCGGTGGGGCCATGGCCCTGTCCAGCGTGTTCGTCGTGTCCAACAGCCTCCGCCTGCGCCGCTTCCGGCCGCTGGTCTGAGCGATCCAACCGAGAAGGGAGTGCCCGTGGCCGGTTACGCCATGCAGAAGGACGACATCGCCAAGCGGTTGGCCCGCATCGAAGGTCAGGTGCGGGGGATCGCCCGGATGGTCGACGAGGAGCGGTACTGCATCGACGTCCTCGACCAGGTCTCGGCCGTGACCCGGGCCCTGCAGCAGGTGGCCCTGGGCCTGGTGCACGAGCACCTGTCGCACTGCGTCACCGAGGCCGTGGCCGCCGGCGGCCCCGACGGCCCCGCCAGGATCGACGAGGCCACCGCCGCCATCGGCCGCCTGGTCCGCAGCTGACCGGCGCGTCCACCACCATGGGGCGGTGACCGGACTCCTCCCGACCGGCGCCGAGACCACCCTGCGCACGGCCTTGGCCGCAGGGATCGACGTCTGCTTCGCCAACCCCGGCACGACCGAGCTGGGGCTGGTCGCCGCCCTGGACCGGGTGCCCGAGGTGCGGGCGGTCCTCGGGCTGTTCGAGGGCGTGCTGGCGGGAGCGGCCGACGGCTACGCCCGGATGGCCCGGCGCCCGGCCCTGGGGATCTATCACCTCGGCCCCGGGTTCGTGAACGGCCTGGCCAACCAGCACAACGCCCGGCGGGCGCAGTCGCCGCTGGTGAACCTCATCGGCGACCAGGCCACCTGGCACCTCGCCGCCGACGCCCCCCTGACCTCCGACATCGAGGCCGTCGGCGGGTGGGCCGGTTCGGTCCACCGGGTGCCGGACCGGGCGGGCGTGGGCCCGACCGTGGCGGCGGCGGTGGCGGCCGCGACCACCGGCCACGGCCACATCGCCTCGGTGGTCCTGCCCTCCGACCTGGCCGACGCCCCGGGGGTCGCGGCCGACGCCACCACGCCGACCGGTGGTGGACCGACCGTGGTTGCCGACGACCGGGTCGAGGCCGTGGCCCGCGAGCTGCGGGCCGCGCCCGGTCCCGTCGTGGTGATCGCCGGTGGCGCGTGGCTGTCGGCGCCGGCCCAGGCCGCCCTGGCCCGCATCGCCGCCGTCGTCGACGGCCGGGCCTGGATCCTGCGCTCGGCCCGGGTCGAGCAGGGGCGGGGCCGCGCCTTCCTCCCCGAGCTCCCGTACTTCCCCGAGCCCGCCCGTGATGCCCTGGCCGGGGCCGCCACCGCCCTGCTGGCGGGCGTGCCCGAGCCGGTCACCTTCTTCGGTTACGAGGACCAGCCCTCCCGGCTCCTGCCCGAGGGCTGTCGTCGGCTGGTCCTGGCCGGGCCCGACGACGACGTAGAGGCCGCCGCCGGCGCCCTGGCCGAGGCCCTCGCCGCCCCGCCGGCCCCGATCGTCGGTACCGCGCCGCTCGAACCCGCCGCCGGGCCGCTGCACCCGGGCACCCTCGGGCGGGCGCTGGCCCGGGCCCTGCCCGAGGAGGCCGTGGTCGTCCAGGAGAGCCTGACCTCAGGCGGGCCGTTCCGGGCCGACGCCGCCGGGGCCGCACCCTTCACCCTGCTCACGGTCATGGGCGGCGCCATCGGGGGCGGGTTGCCCACTGCCGTCGGGGCCGCGGTGGCCTGCCCCGACCGCCGGGTGGTGGCCTTCCAGGCCGACGGCAGCGCCATGTACACGATCCAGTCGTTGTGGACGGCGGCCCGGGAGGGCCTCGACGTCACCGTCGTGCTGGCCAACAACGGCCGCTACCGCATCCTCGAGCACGAGTTCGACCGGGCGGGCCTGACCACCGGGCCGGTGGCGGCTTCGCTCACCTCGCTGGGGTCCCCCGACCTCGACTTCGTCGGGCTGGCCGCCGCCCAGGGCGTGGCCGGGGAGCGGGTCACCACCACCGACGAGCTCATCCGGGCCCTCGACCGTTCCTTCGCCGAGCCCGGCCCTCGCCTGGTCGAGGTGATGTTCCGCCGCTCGTCCTGAGCCCGAGGCAGTGCCCCCCCGAAACGGGGTGCGGGTGCCTCGGCCTCGATCCGGGCTCGGGACCTTTGGCCCTGGTCCGCAGGCTGCCCGATGACACCGTGGCAGGCGTATCGGGGACCGGAGGAGGAGGTGGCCATGGTCCGGCAGCGAGTGATCGAGCCGCCACCGTGGCCCGTCCGGGACGTCCGGGCGCGGGTGCTCGTCGAGTCCCGGGACCCGGCCCTGCGTCACGCCGTCAAGGTGGCGCTGGGCGACGACTACGTCGTCGTCGACTGCGGGGGCCCCGATCCTGGTGAGGTCTGCCCTGCCGTCGAACACGGCCACTGCCCGACGGCGGCCCACGCCGACGTGGTGGTGTGCGACTTCCGCTCCAGCGACGAGCACAGCCGCGCGCTTCCCGCTGCGGTCGCCGGCGAACTTCGGGACGGGGCCTCGGTGATCGTGCAGGTGGCCCGCCCCACCGCCGAACGTCACGACGAGACCCTGGCCGGCACGACGCTGCTGTACCACCCCGTGCGTCGCGACGAGCTGCGCAGGGCGGTGACTGACGCCGTCGCCCGTCTCGACGCCACCCCTCGTCGGGGCGTTCACGGGCCGCGCTTGGCCTGGAGCCCGCCCCGCCTCGACCCTGATCCCCGGTGAGGTCGAGGCACCAGCCCTCCGAAACGGGGTGCGGGCGCCTCGAGCGGATCAGGCGGTGGTGAGGGCGGTGGCGTCGTCGGCGACGCGACCGGTCTCGCCGGCCATCCAGTGGCGGCGGCAGAGCAGCTCGTAGCTGACCACGGCCTCGTCGTCGGCGGTGTCGCCCACGACCACGACCTCGCCGTCGTAGACCTGGCGGCCGTTGACCAGCCGGGCGTTCTGGGTGGCCCGGGCCCCGCACCAGCAGCGGGCCTCGACCTGCACCTCGACCCGCTCGTCGGCCAGCTCCAGCAGCCGGGCCGACCCCTCGAAGAGGCGGCCCCGGAAGTCGGTGAGCAGGCCCAGGGCGTGCACGTCGGCGTCCAGCTCGTCGACCACCCGGGCCAGCTGCTCGACCTGGGTCGGCGTGTAGAACTGGGCCTCGTCACACACCAGGTAGTCGAGGCCGCCGTGGCGCTCGGCGTAGCCGGTGGCCAAGGCGAGGAAGTCCAGCTTGGCGCCGACGTCGACGGCCTGGGCCGACACCCCCAGCCGCGAGGTGACCTGGGCGCCGTCGCGGTCGAGCTGGGTGCACAGCAGACCCCGCAGGTCCCGCGACGAGAGGTTGTGGTGGATCTGCAGGGCGAGGGTGCTCTTGCCCGACCCCATCGTCCCGAACGAGAACCGCAGCAGGCCCATGGCCCGAACTTACACCACTGTCATTCCGGTGTCGTCGGCCGGGACGGCCTTGTCCCTCCCCGGTGCCGCTCCTAGCCTGCGCCGGTCGGGACGAGGGGGTACTGCGGGTGCGAGGACGACGGGTCGGACGGGCGATGGCGGCCGGGGCGCTGGCCGTCGTCGTCGGCGCCGGGGTGCTGGCCTGGCCCCAGCCAGCCGGGGCCTCCGGCATCATCACCCACAGCTGGATGGCCCTCGAGGCGGTGCCCCGGGTCGAGGACCCGGACCTGCGGGCCCTGCTGACGGCCCACCGTGACCTCATCGAGAGCGGGGCCCACTTTCCGGACAGCGGCTACGCGCCCGGCACCACCTACGGCGAGGAGGCCCACTGGCGGCGCTTCGCCAACACGTACGCCGACCAGATCGCCGCCGATCCCGCCTGTGGGAACCTGCGGGCTCGCAACGGCCCCTGCGCCGAGCGCATCGCCCACCTGATGGGCGCCGTGGGTCACGGCATCGGCGACGAGGTGTGGGACTGGCTCTTCGAGCCCGCCGCCGTCGACCGAGGTGAGCGTTACCTGCCCCCAGTGCTGGTGCAGCAGGACTTCAGCCGCGACGGCCTGGAGCTGCAGATGGACATGATCGCCATCGAGGACTACGGCCGCCGCACCACCCCCGCGATTGCCCCGTGGCCCAGCCGGGCCAAGCTCGTCCGGGTCTTCGCCGGGGTGGGCCGGGGCGACGTCGACGGCGCCGAGCTGGACCTCGGCTACACGGCCATCTCGGTGGCCCGAATCGCTGACCGCACCTTTGCCGCGCGCCACCACGACCAGATCACGGCGAACATGCCCTGGACGTCCTCGCACATCGTGACGGCGCCCGGCGGTATCCGCTTCGCGGCGCGGGCCATCGCCGCCGCCTGGGACGACCTCTGGCTGCGGATGCTCGGTACCCCGACGCCCGCCACCGTCGGCACCACCTACCCGGCCGCCGGCCAGGTGGAGGTGCCGGCCACGGGCTGGGACCGCGCCGCCTTCCTCCCCGGCTCACGGGTGGGCGGGGGTGGCGTCGGCCAGCCGGATCATGGCCGTGCTCAGCCAACCGCTGCCCTACGTCGGCAGCCCCGGTGGGCCCCCGGCGGCCCTGCCCGCCACCGCCATGACCCTCACCGAGGTGGCGTCGGGTGACCCGGTGCCCGCCCACCCCGGCTTTCCCCGGGTGGTGCCCTACGGCCCGGACTCGGGGGCCCACTCCATCGGGTTCCAGCCCGACGCCGACCTCATGCCCTGCACCGAGTACCGGGTCGACGTCACCGCCGACCTCCTCGACGCCGAGGGTGACCCGGTGACGCCCCACCGTTGGACGTTCACCACCGACGGCTGTCCCGGCACCGTCCGCCGTCCCGACGCCCAGCTCCGCATCGGCGCCACGGGGGCCTTCATCGGGGCCGACGTCCTCGGCGCCACCGGCACGGGCCAGGGATGGACCGCCCGCGTGCGCCCCGGCCGGACCGCCACCTTCACCGTCAAGCTGCGCAACGCCGGCAACGCCGCCGACCGCCTGCGGGTCCTGGGCCAGCGCTCCTCGGGGCCCTTCACGGTCCGCTACCTCGAGGGCAGCCGCGACGTGACCGCCGCTGTCGTGGCCGGGACCTACCGGACCCGGCCGTTGGCGGCCGGGGCCAGCCGGCCGCTGCGGATGGAGGTCACCGTCGCCCCCGCGGCCCGGTCCGGGCTGCGCCTGACGCGCCTCGTGAAGGTCTTCTCGGTCGCCGACGACGCTCGGGTCGACGGCGTGCGGGCCACCACGGCGGTGTCCTCCACCGCCGAGGCCACCACCGGGGCGCAGCCCCTCTCGGCGGAGGTCCAGGAGTTGCTGGCCCGCCCCGACGCCGAGCAGTGGATCCAGATCTGCCGCCTCGACGGATGAGCACGCCCGTCCCCCTCCACCCCGACGCCCCGGACTGGTTCCGGGCGGCGCTGGCCGTCCCCTTCGAGGACCTCGAGGTCGAGGTCCACGGGGCCCGCATCCACCTCCTCGCCTGGGGTACCCCCGGGCGCCGGGGGCTCGTCTTCGTGCACGGCGGCGGGGCCCAGGCCCATTGGTGGACCCACGTGGCCGCCCGCTTCGCCGACGACTTCCGGGTGGTGGCCGTCGACCTCTCGGGTCACGGTGACAGCGGCCACCGGGACCACTACGACATCGAGGTGTGGACCGACGAGGTCATGGCCGCGGCCGAGGCGGCGGGGGTCGACGGTCCGCCGGTCGTCGTCGGCCACAGCATGGGCGGCTTCGTCACCATCGCCACCGCCGCCCGCCACGGCGACCCGGTCGCCGTGGTCTGCGACTCGCCGGTGACCGAGCCCGACCCCGAGGTCGGGGCCTTCCGCCTGAAGGAGGCCTTCGGGGCGCCCCGCACGTACACCACGGTGGAGGACGCCCTGGCCCATTTCCGCACCGTGCCCGCCCAGGACCACTACCTGGACTTCGTGATGGACCACGTGGGGCGCCGTTCGCTGCGCGCCGTGGAGGGTGGCTACGCGTGGAAGTTCGACCGTGGGATCTTCAGCCAGTTCGCCGGCGGCATGCGGGGCATCGCCCTGCCCTACGTGAGCGGCGTCGCCTGCCGCCTGGCCCTGCTGCGCTCCGAGTGCGGGCTGGTCACCGCCGACATCGGGGCGTCGATGTACGAGCGGATGGGCCGGGTCACCCCGGTGATCGAGCTGCCGTTGGCCGGGCACCACGCGATGCTCGACCAGCCGCTCATCCTCCTGACGGCGCTGCGGACGCTCCTGGCCGACTGGGACCACTCCCGTCCGATCCGGCGCTGACCGGCTGCGGTTCCTCGACGGGGTCCTCGGAGGGCGGAGGGCCCTGGGGCTCGTCGTCGACGCCGATGTGGAAGGGCACCGAGGTCACCACCGTCCGCGGCCGGAACAGCAGGCGGGCCTTCAGGGCGAGCGCGTTCTGGTTGTGGAAGAACTGCTCCCACCACTTGCGGACCACGAACTCGGGGATGATGACGGTGGTGACGTGGTCCTCGCCGTTGGTGGCGTCGAGGCCGTCGAGGAAGGCCAGCACCGGCGGGACCAGATCGCGGTAGGGCGCCTCGACCACCTCGAGGGGGATGTCGAGGCTGCGGGCCGCCCAGTCGGCCCGGACCCGGGCCTCGGCCTCCTCGTCCTGGGCCACGGTGAGGGCCACGAGGTGCTCGGGGTGGAGCACCTTGGCGTACTCGACGGCGAGCAGCGAGCTGCGGTGCACGCCGCCCAGCAACACGACGGCGGTGTGGCTCCGCGAGGGAGGGGACCAGTCCACCGGGGCGGCGAGGGACCGGCCCACGGTGGCGTAGTGCCGGTGGACGGCCTTGAGGGCCACCATGATGAGCGGGATGAGGATGGCGGGGATCCAGGCCCCGATCGTGAACTTCGAGATCAGGACGACGAGGAGCACGATGAAGGTGGCCACCGTGCCGGTGGCATTGATGGCGACGCCCCGCTTCCAGTGCGGCTCCCGCAGGCGGCGGTGGTGGACGACCATCCCGGCCTGGGAGAGGGTGAAGGCGGTGAACACGCCCACCGCGTAGAGCGGGATCAGGGCCGTGGTGTCGCCGCCGAAGGCCACGATCAGCGTGGTGGCGGCCACGGCCAGGATCACGACGCCGTTGGAGAACACCAGGCGGTCGCCCCGGTTGGCGAACTGGCGGGGCAGGAACCGGTCACCGGCCATGATCGACGCCAGCCGGGGGAAGTCGGCGTAGGCGGTGTTGGCGGCCAGGATGAGGATCGCCGCCGTGAACGTCTGCAGGGCGAAATACATCGGGTTGTCGCCGCCGAAGACGGCCCGGCCCATGATCGACAGGATCGTCTGGTCCTCCGACAGGGTCGGCCGGAGGCGGTGGGCCAGCAGCGAGATCGCGAAGAAGAACCCGCCAAGGATGGTGGCCATCCACATGAGCGTCCGGGAGGCGTTGCCGGGCTCGGGCCGCCGGAAGGCGCTGACACCGTTGGAGATGGCCTCGACGCCGGTCAGGGCCACGGCGCCCGACGAGAAGGCCCGGAGCAGGGCGAAGAGCGTGACCCCGGTGACCAAGGCGCCGTTCTCGGTGACCTGGTCGAGGGCCTCCTGGTTCACAGGGAGCGGGGGGAGCGAGCCGGTGTAACTGCGGAAGAGGCCCACGGCGAGGAGCAGGCCCAGGGCGACGATGTAGCCGTAGGTGGGCACGGCGAAGACCCGGCCCGACTCCTTCACCCCGCGCAGGTTGCCCAGCGTGAGGATGGCGATCAGCCCGACGCCGATGGGGACTTCGAGGCCGCGCAGCTCGGGGGCGGCCGAGGTGATGGCGGCCACGCCGGCCGAGATCGACACGGCCACGGTCAGCGTGTAGTCGACCAGGAGGGAGGCCCCGGCCACCAGCGAGGCGTTCTGGCCCAGGTTCTCCCGGGACACCACGTAGGAGCCGCCGCCACTGGGGTAGGCATGGATCGTCTGGTAGTAGGACGTGACCACGATGGTCAGGAGCACGACCACCACGAGCGACAGGGGGACGAGGTAGTCGAGGGCGGCCATGGCCGCCAGTGGGACCAGGACGGCCAGGATCTCCTCGGTGGCGTACGCCGTCGACGAGATGGCGTCGGAGGCGAACACGGCGAGGGCGGTGGGCTTGCCCAGACGCTGCTCGTGCTCGAGGTGGGTCTCCAGCGGGCGACCCACGATGATGCGCTTCAGGGTCGAGTAGGCCATCACCGGGGAAGCTACGGGTGGCCGTGGGACCGTCACCGGGGCCGTTAAGGCCTCGTTAAGGGCGGCGCTCCCGGCATCGGACCGGGCCGTAGCGTGAACCCCGTGGGCCAGTCGGGAACGCCGATCGCCGGCCGTCGCGGCCGACTGCGGGTGATGCTCGGCGCCGCCCCCGGGGCGGGCAAGACCGTGGCCCTGCTGGCCGAGGGTCGTCGGCGCCGGATCCGGGGCGAGGACGTGGTGGTGGCGGTCGCCGATCCCCACGAGCGCCCCGCCACCGCCGCCGGGCTGGCCGACCTCGAGGTGGTCGCCCCCCGGGGTGTCGGCGCCGACGGCGCGCCGGAGTTGGACCTGGCCGCGGTCCTCGACCGGGCCCCCGGGCTGGCCCTCGTCGACGACCTGGCCCGGCCCAACCCCCCGGGCAGCCCGCACGCCACGCGGGCCGAGGACGTCGAGGCGCTCTTGGACGCGGGGATCGACGTCGTCACCGCGCTCGACATCGACGAGGTCGCCTCCCAGCGCGACGTCGCCGAGCGGGTGACCGGCGTGCGGCGGTCCGGCTCGGTACCCGACGAGCTGCTGCGGTCGGCCGACGACGTGACCCTGGTGGACGTCCCCCCGTCCGAGTTGCGGGCCCGATTGGCGGGCGGTGGCCTCTTCCCCGCCGATGCCGTGGACGCTGCCCTGGGCAACTACTTCCGCGAGGGCAACCTGATGGCCCTCCGCGAGCTGGCCCTGCGCTGGCTGGCCGACCGGGCCGACGACGCCCTCGCCGACTACCGCCGCCGCCACGGCATCGACGAGACCTGGGACACCCGGGAACGGGTGCTCGTGGCCGTGACCGGCGCGCCCGGGACCGATCACCTGGTGCGGCGGGCCGCCCGGCTGGCCCAACGGTCGGGCGGGACCCTCGTCGGCGTGCACGTCCAGCACGACGCCACGCCGGAGTCCACCGCGGGGCCACTGGCCGAGCACCGTCGCCTCCTGGCCTCCTTCGGGGGCGAACTGCGCACCGTCGTGGCCGCCGACGTGGCCGCCGGCCTGCTCGACGTGGCCCGGGCCGAGAACGCCACCCAGCTCGTCCTCGGGGCCAGCCGTCGTAGCCGCTGGGAGCGGCTCTCCCGAGGATCGGTCATCGACCAGGTGGTCCGTGACGCCGGCCCGGTCGACGTCCACGTGATCTCCGACGACGACCAGGCCCCGCGGCCCCTGCCGCAGGGCCGCACCCGGCTGCTCGCCGTGTCCCCCCGTCGGCGGGCCTGGGGCTGGGCGGTGGCCGCCGCCGGCCTCCCCCTGCTCACCCTGGCCCTGGCCAACCTCCGCGAGCAGGTGCACCTGCCCGCGGTCCTGCTCCTCTACCTCCTGCTCTCGCTGACCGTGGCCCTGGTCGGCGGCACGGTGCCCGCCCTGGTCACCGCGGTGGCGGGCGTGCTCCTCGCCGACTGGTACTTCACCGATCCCCTCTACGGCCTCACCGTGTCCCAGTCCCAGGAGGTCATCGCCCTCGTCGTGTTCCTGCTGTCGGCCGGCATCGTCTGCGTGCTGGTCGACCGGGTGGCCCGCCTGGGGCTGGAGAGCGCCCGGAGCCGGGCCGAGGCCGAGGCCATGGCCACCCTGGCCGGCTCGCTGGCCGAGGCCGACGCCCTGCCGGGGCTCGTCGAGCACCTCCAGGCGACCTTCGGCATGCAGGGCGTCGCCCTGCTGGCGCGGGAGGGCGACGGCTGGGTGGCCGAGGTCACGGCGGGGCGGGCGCCGACGGTTCCCGAGGAGGCCGACGTCACCCGCGAGGTGGCGCCGGGCCTCGTGTTGGCCCTCGTCGGCCGCGAGCTGGGAGCGGCCGACCTCCGGGTGCTCGGGGCGCTGGCCGGCCAGCTCTCCTCCGCGGTGGAGGCCCGCCGGCTGGCCGTCGAGGCCGAGCGGGCCGGCGAGCTGGCCCAGGCCCACGACCTCAGCACGGCGTTGTTGCGCTCGGTCTCCCACGATCTGCGGACGCCGCTGGCCGGGATCAAGGCCTCGGTGTCCAGCCTGCGCCAGCACGACGTGGCCTGGTCGCCCGACGACGTCGACGAGTTCCTCCGCACCATCGAGGAGGAGACCGACCGGCTCAGCGCCCTGGTCGCCAACCTCCTGGACCTCGGTCGGCTCCGGGCCGGGGTGCTGAAGCCGGAACTGGCCGCCGTGGGCCTCGACGAGGTCGTGCCCGCCGCCCTGGCCGGCTTGGGTGACCGGGGCCGGACGGTCGACCTGGCGGTCGAGGAGCGCCTCCCGGCGGTGCGGGCCGACCGGGCCCTGCTCGAGCGGGTGGTCAACAACCTCGTCGACAACGCCCTGAAGGCGGCCCCCGCCGGGGTCCGGGTCGAAGCCGGGCGGGTCCCCGCCGGCATCGACGTGCGGGTCGTCGACCACGGCCCCGGCATCCCGGAGGCCGACCGGGAGCGGATCTTCGAGCCCTTCGAGCGGCGCCGGGCCGGTGACGGGCTGGGCCTGGGCCTGGCCATCGCCCGGGGCCTGGTCGAGGCCATGGACGGTGAGCTGGTGCTGGACGACACCCCCGGCGGGGGGACCACGGCGGTGGTGCGCCTGCCGGTGGCGGCGCAGGGAGGAGTCCGCTGATGGGCGAACGGATCCTGGTGGTCGACGACGAGGAGGCCATCGTGCGGGCCCTCTCCACCAACCTGCGGGCCCGGGGCTACGAGGTCGACCTGGCCTCGACGGGCGAGCAGGCGCTGCGCCTGGCCGCCGAGCGGCACCCCGATGCGGTCATCCTCGACCTCGGGCTGCCGGGGATCGACGGGACCGAGGTGGTGCGGGGCCTGCGGGGCTGGAACTCGGTGCCGATCATCATCCTTTCGGCCCGTCACGACGAGGCCGACAAGGTGGCCGCCCTCGACGCCGGGGCCGACGACTACGTCCCCAAGCCCTTCGGCATGAACGAGCTGCTGGCCCGCCTGCGGGCGGCCCTGCGCCGGGCCGCCCCCGCCGAGGAGGACGCCGTGGTGGTCACCGAGCACTTCGACGTCGATCTGGCCCGGCGCCAGGTCGTCGACCCCGGCGGGACGCCGATCCACCTCACACCCACCGAGTGGCACCTGCTCGAGGTGCTGGTGCGCAACCGCGGGAAGCTGGTCACGGCCCAGGCCCTCCAGCTCCAGGTGTGGGGCCCCGACTACGGCGACGCCTCCAACTCCCTCCGGGTCCACCTGGCCCACCTCCGCCGCAAGCTCGAGCCCGACCCCCCGAACCCCCGCCACCTCGTCACCGAGCCCGGCATGGGCTACCGGTTTGATGTGTGATCCTCCGGGAGGGAGTTGCCGCCGTCGACGACGAGGAGTTGGCCGGTGACGTAGGAGGCGGCGGGGGAGGCGAGGAAGGCGATGGCGGCGGCGACCTCGTCGGGGGTGCCCGAGCGGCGCATCGGGCCGGCGGCGCCGGCGGCCGCCTCCTGGGGGGTCTGCGAAGCGGTGGCGATCCAGCCGGGGGCCACGGCGTTGACGGTGATGCGGTCGGCCGCCACCTCGAGGGCCAGGGCCCGGGTGAGGCCCACCATGCCCGCCTTGGCCGCGTGGTACCCGGGGTCGCCCACGAAGGCCTGGACGGGCCCGCTGGTCGAGGCGACGTTCACGATGCGGCCGCCGCCCCGGGCGCGCAGGGCCGGGAGGGCGGCCCGGGCCACCCGGAAGGCCGTGGTCAGGTTGCGGTCGAGGGCATCGGCCCACAGGTCGTCGCCGTAGTCGTCGGTCGGGGCGTCGACCAGCGCGCCGCCGACGGCGACCATCCCGGCGTTGTTGACGACCACGTCGAGGTGGCCGAAGGCCGCCGTGGCCTCGGCCACGAGGGCGGCGGCGGCACCGGGGTCCTGGAGGTCGGCGACCACGCCGACGGCGTCGATGTCCTCGGCCGCCAGGTCGGCGACCCGGTCCTGGATGCGGTCGGTGGTGGAGGTCACGAGCACGGCGGCCCCGCCGCGTCCCAGCGCCCGGGCCGCAGCCAGCCCGATCCCGTCGGGGCTGCCGGCCCCGGTGACCACGGCGACGGAACGATCGTCCATGGCAGGAGGCTAAGGCGGGTGGAAGGATGGCCGCCGTGGCCGACGCGGGTGCGGTGATCCGGTGCGAGGGCGTGGTGAAGCGCTTCGGCGCCGTCACCGCCCTCGACGGGCTGGACCTCGACGTGGTCGGCGGGCAGGTCGTCGGCTTCCTCGGCCCCAACGGGGCCGGCAAGTCGACGACCATCCGCATCCTGCTCGACCTGGCCCGGGCCGACGAGGGCGCGGTCTCCGTGCTGGGCGTGGACCCCCGCGCCGACGTCGAGGTCCGGCGCCGGATCGGCTACGTGCCGGGTGAGCTGCGTCTCGACGAGCGCCTCACCGTGCTCGAGACCCTGCGCAGCTGGGCCCGCCTGCGGGGCCTGCCCGACCTCGGCCGGGCCCCCGAGCTGTGCGAGCGCCTCGACCTCGACCCGGGGCGCCGGGCCAAGGGCCTCTCCAGTGGCAACCGGCGGAAGGTGGGCCTCGTCGGGGCGTTCCTCGCCGACCCCGAGTTGCTGATCCTGGACGAGCCGACCAACGGCCTGGACCCCCTGGTCCAGGCCGAGTTCCAGGAGCTGGTGGCCGAGGCGGTGGAGCGGGGGGCGTCGGTCTTCCTGTCGTCCCACGTCCTGAGCGAGATCCAGCACACCGCGGACCGGGTGATCGTCATCCGCCGCGGCCGGGTGGTGGCCGAGGGGGGTGTGGCCGAGCTGAGCCACGCCGCCCGCCAGCCCTTCAGCGTGTGGTTCGCCGACGAGGCCCCGGTCGAGGCGCTCCGGGCCGTGCCCGGCGTGCACGACGTGGTGGTGCGCGGGCGCGAGGTCAGCGGCGTGCTCGACGGGTCGCCCGACGCCCTCGTCGCCCTGCTCGCCGGGCACCGCCTCGACCACCTGCTGCTGCCCGAGCCCGACCTCGAGTCGGCGTTCCTCTCGCTCTACGAGGAGGAGCGCAACCACGAGCACCACGGCGGGGCGTCGTGAGCCCGGTCGCCGAGCTGGTCCGCCGGGGCACGGCCGCCGTGCGGCGTTCGGGGTTCTGGTGGGGGTTCGCCATCGTGGTCTTCGCCCTCCTGAACATGGCGTTCTGGCCCAGCCTCGAGAACTCCAACTCCCTGGTCGAGATGGAGCGCGAGATGGGCGACCTGCTGGAGGCGTTCGGCGGTCAGGGCATGTCCCAGCCCCCCGGGTACCTCGATGGCCAGCTCTACGCCTTCCTGCTGCCGCTGCTGCTGTCGGGCGCAGCCATCGCCATGGTGTCGGCCCTCACGGCGGGTGACGAGGACGCCGGGCGCCTCGAGCTGCTGGCCGCCCTGCCGGTGCGGCGCACCACCCTGTGGCTGGCCCGGCTGGCGTCGGGCCTGCTGGTGCTGGGCGCGATCGTGGTCGTCACCGCCGCCGCCGTCCTGGTCGCCCTCGCCCCCTTCTCGCTCACCGAGGCCGGCTACGGCGCCGTCCTGGTGGCCACCCTCGCCGCCGGGGTGCTCGCCGTCTTCCACGCCACCGTCGCCTACGCCGTGGGCGGGCTGGGCGGCTCCCGGGGACTGGCCCTGGGGGTGGCGATCGGTGTGCTCGTCCTCGGCTACCTCCTCGCCTTCGTCTTCCCGATCTCCGACGCCCTCGACGGGGCCCGGTGGCTCTCGCCCTGGGACTGGGCCACCGGCGAGCAGCCGGTGAGCGACGGCATCGACCTCCTGCGCCTGCTCGTCGTGGTGCTGGTCTCGGCCGGCCTGGTCGCCGTCGGGACGGTGGGGGTCGACCGCCGGGACGTCAAGGGGGCCTAGCCCCGACGGTCCGGGCCGCCCGGCCCGTGACGGCGGCCCGTGGTGGTCGTAGGTTCGGGCCATGGCGGGACGACCGAGGACGACGCAACGGCTCGGGACGGTGCTGGTGGCGCCGGTCCTGGTGCTGCTGGCCCTGGTGGCGGAGGCCTGCGGGGATGACGACGGCGGCGGGTCGACCACGACCACCGCGGCCCCCTCCCCGACCACCGAACCGAGCACCACGACCGTCCCCGCCGAGCAGCCCCAGGTGGCGGTGTTCTTCGTGCGGGACGAGGCGGTGGCCACCGCCGGTCGGTCCGTGACCGCCCCGGCCGTGGCCCGGGGCGCGCTGGAGGCCCTGCTGGACGGTCCCGACGACCTCGAGACGGGGATCGGCATGACCAGCGCCATCCCCGCCGGCACCGAGCTGCTCGACGTGGGCATCGCCGACGGGGTGGCCACCGTCGACCTGTCGGGCGAGTTCGAGTCCGGTGGCGGCAGCCTGTCGATGCAGCTGCGAGTGGCCCAGGTCGTGTTCACCCTCACCCAGTTCCCGACCGTCGACGCGGTCGACCTCCGCCTCGACGGTGAGGCGGTCGACGCCATCGGCGGTGAAGGGGTGCCCGCCACCGACCTCGACCGGGCCGAGTTCGAGGGTCTGACCCCGCTGGTCCTGGTCGAGTCGCCCACGCCGGGCGCCACGGTGACCGGTCCCTTCGAGGTGTCCGGCACCTCCAACACCTTCGAGGCCAACGTGCGCTACGAACTGACCGCCGCCGACGGCGCCGTGCTGGACGAGGGGTTCACGACGGCCACGGCGGGCACGGGGACCTGGGGCACCTTCGCCGTCACCGTCGACCCGGGCGGGGCCACCGGCCCCGCGACCCTCGTCGCCTTCCAGACCGACGAGGCCACCGGCGGTCGGGCCGACGCCTACGAGGTCCCGCTCGTCCTCGGCTGAGGACGGCCGCAATCCGGTGGCCGTCGGCCGGGCGGCCCGCCAGGATGGTCGGCCGTGTCCATCGTCGTCTCCGACCTCTCCTACGCCCACCCCGGCGGCGACGACCTGTTCTTCGAGGTCTCCTTCAAGGTCGGCCCCGGTGAGCACTGGGGCCTGGTGGGCGAGAACGGCAGCGGCAAGTCGACCCTGATGCGAGTGCTGGCGGGGGAGCTGCCGGCCGCCACCGGCGACGTCCGCGTGGGCGGCGAGCTGCTCTACCTGCCCCAGGACGTGGGCTTCGCCACCGATCGCACGGTGCGCCAGTTGCTCCTCGGGTTCGCCCCGCCCCGCCTGCGGGCGCCCGGCGAGGCCCTGGCCGCCGCCGAGGCCCGCCTCGCCGCCGGTGACGACAGCGCGGGCATGGCGGTGGCCGAGGCCATCGCCGGCTGGTCCGAGCAGGGCGGCTACGAGCTGGAGGGGCGGTGGGACGCCAGCACCCGCCGCATCCTCGGCGCCGGTCTCGACGAGGTGCTGGCCCGCCCGGTCACCACCCTGTCGGGGGGCGAGCTCAAGCAGCTGGCCCTCGACGTGCTCTTCACGGCCGAGGCCCCTGTCCTGCTGGTGGACGAGCCCGACAACTACCTCGACGTGCCGGCCAAGACCTGGCTCGAGGAGCTCATCGTCACCTCCCCCAAGACCGTCCTGGTCATCAGCCACGACCGCGAGCTGCTGTCCCGCGCCCTCGACCACATCGTGACCCTCGAGGGGTCCGGGGCCTGGGTCCACGGCGGCTCCTTCGCCACCTACCCGGCGGCCCGCGAGGCCCGGCAGGCCCGGCTCGGTGACGCCCTCGAGCGGTGGAAGGCCGAGGAGCGTCGCCTCCACCAGCACATGAAGCTGATGAAGCAGCGGGCCTCACTCAACCCGAAGATGGCCTCCAAGGCCGATGCCGCCGAGACCCGCTGGCAGCGCATGGTCGACCTCGGGCCGCCACCCCCGCCGGTGGTGACCCGGCCGATGCGGGCGCGGCTGCGGGGCGGGGACACGGCCCGCCGGGCGGTGACGGTGAAGGGCGCCGGGCTCGACGGGCTGGTGTGGCCCTTCGCCGACGAGGTCCATCACGGCGAGCGGCTGGCCCTGGTCGGCCCCAACGGCACCGGCAAGTCCCACCTCCTGCGGGCCATCGCCGGGGAGCTCACCCCCGAGGAGGGCGACATCGTGCTCGGCAGTCGGGTGGTGCCCGGCCTCTTCACCCAGGTCAACGACCGGCCCGACTTCCTCGGCGTCGAGGCCGGGGCCATCGTCGAGCGGTGGGCCGGCAACCACGAGGCGACCATGCGTCACCTGGCCCGCTACGGCCTCGAGGGCTGCGCCCGTCAGCGCTACGAGACGCTCTCGGGCGGGCAGAAGGCCCGGCTGGAGATCCTGGCCCTCGAGCTGGCCGGCGACACCCTCCTGTTGCTCGACGAGCCCACCGACAACCTCGACCTCGAGTCGGCCGAGGCCCTCGAGGCCGCCCTCGACGGCTTCGAGGGCACCTGCATCTCGGTCTCCCACGACCGGGCCTTCCTCGCCGCCCAGGACCGGTGGTGGCTGCTCGACGACGACGGGATGATCACCGAACTGACCGATTGGGCCGACGCCCACACGGCCCTGCTCACCGGCCGCCTGCCCCGCACCGCCCGCACGCTGACCGTCGGCCGGTGACCGGGCGGCGGGCGATGGTGCGAGCCGCGCCCGGGCGCGCCATGCTGGAGGGGTGACCGAGGTGACCGCCCCCACCCCGTCGGCCCCCGCCGGGTCGGCCCCCGCCGACCTGGGCCGCCAGCAGCAGGAGGCGACCACCGCCTTCTCCAAGTCGGTGGCCATCTCCGGGGTCCGGTGCCTGCTGGCCTACGTGCTCCTGCCCTGGGTGCTGCCCCTCCTCGGGGTGGCCGGGGACTGGGGGCCGTGGTTGGGGCTGATCGTGGGCCCGGTGGCCATCGTGTTCAACGTGTTGAGCATCCGGCGGTTCCAGTCGTCCCACCACCGGTGGCGCTGGCCCATCACCTGCATCAACGTGACCATCATCGGCCTGCTGGTGGTGCTGCTGGTGATGGACGTGTCGTCGATCCTGGGCTGAGCCGACCGTGAGCGCCGCCCCCGCCCCCGACCGCACGGCCCCGGGCGTGGCCCGGGCGGGGTGGCTGGTCGCCGGCCTGGCCTGCGTGGGCCTCGGCGGCCTCGGGGTGGTCCTGCCCGGCCTGCCCTCGACCATCTTCTTCATCGGCGCCGCCGCCTGCTTCTCCCGCAGCAGCCCCCGGCTGGAGGGCTGGGTCCTCGGCCTGCGGGGCATCGGCCCCCTGGTCCGCGACCACCGGGACGGGTTGGGCATGCCCCGCCGGGCCAAGGCCGTCGCCTGCACCAGCATCGTCGTCTTCGCCGGTCTGAGCCTCTGGCTGGCCGTCACCCACCCGGCGGCCATCGCCGGGATCGCCCTCGCCGCCGTGGCCGGCGTGGCCTACGTGGCCTGGCGGGTGCCCACCCGCGAGCGGGTGCTGGCGGCCCGGGCCGAGGCCGAGTGAGCGACGCCGGGGTCGAGCTCGTCGCCGGCCACGAGGCCCTGGTCGGCGAGATCCCGGTGCGGCGGGTCCTGCCCCGCCGGGCCCGGCGCACGGTCGGCGCCTGGTGCTTCGCCGACCTGATGGGGCCGGCGCCGGTCACCGAGGACCGCGGCATCGACATCGGTCCGCATCCCCACACCGGCCTGCAGACCGTGACCTGGCTGGTCGAGGGTGAGGTCCTGCACCGCGACAGCCTGGGGAGCGAGCAGCTGATCCGGCCCGGACAGCTCAACCTGATGACCGCCGGCCACGGCGTGAGCCACAGCGAGGAGGCGAGCCCCCGCTACCGCGGCGCGCTGTCCGGGATCCAGCTCTGGGTGGCCCAGCCCGAGGCGACCCGCCACGGGCCACCCGCCTTCGAGCACCACGCCGAGCTGCCCCGGCTCGACCTCGGTCCGAGCACGGCGACGGTGCTGGTGGGCGACCTCGCGGGGACGGCCTCGCCGGCCCGGCGCGACACCGACCACGTCGGCGTCGACCTCGTCCTCGGCCCCGGGATCACCGAGGTGCCCCTCGTCGCCGATCACGAGCACGCCGTGGTGGTGCTCGACGGCGAGGTGGCCGTCGCCGGCTCCGCGGCCGCGGCCGTGGCAGGCGTGCTCGCCCACCTCGGCACCGGGCGGGACGAGCTGGCGCTCGCCGCGGCGACCCCGGCCCGGGTGGTCCTCCTCGGCGGGGTGCCGTTCCCCGAGGAGCTGGTCATGTGGTGGAACTTCGTGGCCCGGTCCCGGGACGAGATCGACGAGTCGTGCCGGTCCTGGGCCGACGACGACGGCCGCTTCGGCACCGTGGCCTCACCCCTGGCCCGGATCCCCGCTCCCGCCCGACCCTGGGGCTAGGTCGGGCTGGGTGGGTCGTCCGGCGGCGGCCCGGGCCAGGTTGCGCAGCATGGACTGGAACACGATCCCGTCGAAGGGCCACACCGACCACCAGTAGAGGTGGCCGGTGTGGCCCCGGGGGATGAACAGGGCCCGCTGGTGCAGGACCGGCGGGTCGCCGGGCTCGATGCCGAACTCCAGCCCCGCCCCGCCCGGCAAGCGCATCTCGGCCCGCAGCCGCAGCTGGCGGCCCCGTTCGAGGGCCTCCACCCGCCAGAAGTCGATGGCCTCGTCCACGGCGGTGTGGTCGGGTCGCGCCGGCCCCGCCGAGCCCGACGCCGCCGACCAGGCGGTCGACCAGGCCCCGCACGGCCCAGGCAGGGGGAACGACCACCAGCCCCGTTTCGCCGCCGATGCCCTCCGGCAGCGGACGTCGTGGCCGGCCGCGGCCAGGCGGGGGACGAGGCGCCCGCCGATGTAGCCGGTGGCGCCGGTGACGAGGATCCTCACGTCACTCGTGGGCGGTGCCGGTCTCCAGGGCATCGCGGATGCGGTCGAGGGTGTGGTCGTCGAGGTTGGCGTAGACCAGCTCGGCGCCGGTGAAGCGGGCCGCCTCGGCCACCAGGGCGTTGCGGTCGAGGTCCTCGACGAGGAGGGCGACGGTGGCGGTGCCCGGCTGCACGGCGAGGCGGAACCAGCCCACCCACTCGTCGGAGATGCCCAGGTCGACGACCTTGGCCGTCACGGCACCGGCGCCGGCGCCCACGGCCAGACCGGCGGCCCAGCCGACGGGACCGCCGAGGAACAGGCCGAACAGCCCGGCCCACATCGCCCCGGTGAAGGCGGTGCGCCCCGGCGTGGGGTCGACGGTCTCGGTGACCCGGGTGTGCCCGTCGTCGTCCTTCACGACGATGACGGCATCCTTCAGCTGCAGGTGCCCCTTGGCCCCGAGGCCGGTCGCCGCGGTCAGGAACTCCTGGGCCCGGAAGACGTCCGGGAAGGAGATGCCCACCAGGGTCTGGGGTGTGCCGGCGGCGTCGTCACCCACCGCCTCGGTCGGCTGATCGGCCACCACCTCGGGCTCGTCCACGTCGTCAAGCCTAGAGACGGACAGGCGGTAGCGTCCCGCGGTCGTCGACGAGGGGGGAACCGTGCCCGAGGACAGCACCGAGCCGATCGAGCCCATCGCCGCCACCGAGGTGGGGGCCTGGGACGACGAGGCCGACGTGGTCGTGGTCGGGCTGGGCATCGCCGGCACCTGTGCGGCCCTCGAGGCCGTGGACGCCGGGGCCGACGTGATCGCCCTGGAGCGGTCCGGTGGCGGCGGGGGCACCTCGGCCCAGTCCGGCGGGATCATCTACCTGGGGGGCGGGACGCCCATCCAGGAGGCCTGCGGGTTCGAGGACACCCCCGAGGACATGGCCGCCTTCCTGATGGCGGCCTGTGGCCCCGGCGCCGACGAGGCCAAGGTGCGCCCCTACTGCGAGGGCTCGGTCGCCCACTACCACTGGCTGGTCGACCACGGGCTGCCCTTCAAGGCCGAGTTCTTCGAGGAGCGGGACCGGGAGCCACCCACCGACGCCGGCCTGATCTACAGCGGGGGCGAGGACAGCTGGCCCTTCGCCGAGATCGCCCGCCCCGCGCCCCGGGGCCACCACCCCCAGCACCCCGACGCCGCCGGCGGCTTCATCATGCGCTGCCTGCTCGACACCCTCGCCACCACCGCCGCCCGGGTGCACACCGACACCCGGGTCGACCGCCTCGTGGTCGACGCCGACGGCGCCGTGGTGGGCGTGGTCGCCGTCGAGGCGGGGGTCCGGCGCGCCATCCGCGCCCGGGGCGGGGTGGTCCTCACCGCCGGCGGGTTCATCTACAACCCCGAGCTGGTGCGTCGGCACGTTCCACTGGCCGAGCACTGCCTGTTCTACGTGGGCACCGACACCGACGACGGCAGCGGCATCCGCCTCGGTCAGGGGGTCGGCGGCGCCACCCGCCACCTCGACGCCCTCGAGTGCTCGCTGCCCCTGAACCCACCGCGGCGGATCAGCGAGGGGATCCTGGTCAACGGCCGGGGCGAGCGCTTCATCAACGAGGACACCTACAACGGTCGCATCGGCCTCGAGATCCTCCTGCGTCAGGACGAGGAGGCGTACCTCGTCTTCGACGAGGCCGGCTACGTCGTCAACGCCGTCGGGATGCGGGCCACCTGGGCGGCCGAGACCATCGCCGAGCTCGAGGCCGACATCGGCCTGCCCGCCGGCGCCCTGGCGGCGACCGTCGAGCGCTACAACGAGGGCGCCGCCCGGGGCGAGGACCCCGAGTTCCACAAGGTGGCCGAGCTGGTGCGCCCCCTCGAACCGCCGCTCGGCGCCATCGACCTGCGGGTGGCCAAGGCCATCTACGCCCCGTTCACCCTCGGGGGCCTCGACACCACCCCCGACAGCGAGGTGCGCCACGCCGACGGCGGCGTGGTCCCCGGCCTCTACGCCGCCGGGCGCACGACCTCGGGCATCGCCGTGCACGGCTACGTGAGCGGGATCTCGCTGGGCGACGGCTCCTTCTTCGGCCGTCGGGCCGGCGCCGCGGCCGCCGCCCGGGTGCTCAGCTGAGGCGGTCGGCGACCAGGGCGGCGGTGCGGTCGAGGCAGTCGAGGTCGACGGTGCCGGGCACGAGGACGAACTCGTCGCAGCCCGCCGCCTCGGCGCCGTCGAGGACCTCGCCGAGGTGCGCCACCGACGCCACCCGGCACTCGGCGGCCATGGCCTCGGCGATCTCGGCCCCGAAGATGGCCAGGTAGCGGCGGGCGAAGGTCTGGAGGGTGGCCTCGGCCCGCTCGTCGTCGCCGTCGAGCACGTAGAAGCAGCCGCTGACCCGCCGGGGCGTCGTGTCCCGCCCTGCCTCGGCCCAGGCCGACTCGGCCAGGCGGAAGGAGGCGGCCATCTCCGCCGGCTGGCCGGTCACGCTGAAGCCGCTGATCCCATCGGCCCAGCGGGCGGCCCGGGCCATGGCCTTCGGGCCCATGGCCCCGGCCAGGATGGGCACGTCGGCGCCTTGGGCCGGGGCGGGACCCACGGGGTCGGCCCGCTCGAAGGGGGGCTCACCCGACCACAGGCGCCGGAGTCGGTCGACCTGCTCGTCGAGGAGGGCGTGGCGGCCGGCGGTGGGGCGCTCGGCGGCCCGGACGTCGTGCCCTCGTCCGCCGACACCGACGCCGACGACGAGACGCCCGTCCGAGAGCTGGTCGAGGGTGGCGAGCTGCTTGGCCACCACGGCCACGGGATGGGCGGGCAGGACCACGAGGTTGGCGAAGATGCGCACCCGCTCGGTCAGGGTGGCCGCGGCCGAGAGGGTCACCAGCCAGTCGGGGTTGTCGAAGGTGATGCGCTCACCGGTCGACAGGGTGCTGAACGGGCCGGCGTCGATGGCCCGGGACCACTCGATCGTGGTGGCCGCGGTGTAGCCGGGGGCCATGGTGGGCAGGGACAGGCCGATCTCCACGGCGGGCAACGTACCCGCCCGCCGGGCGAGGAAGAGACCGTCGGTGCGGGCGGTTCTATCCCGTGATGGCCGGCTTCCGTGTCTCGGTGCTCGATCTCTCCCCCGTGTCCTCGGGGTCGACGGTGGCCGCTGCCCTGGCCGCCTCCGTGCGGCTGGCGACCACCGTCGAGGCCCTCGGCTACCGCCGCTACTGGGTGGCCGAGCACCACTCCATGCCGGGCATCGCCAGCTCGGCCCCCGCCGTGCTCCTGGCCCGGGTCAGCGCCGAGACCTCGACCATCCGCCTCGGCTCCGGTGGGGTCATGCTGCCCAACCACTCGCCGCTGGTGGTCGCCGAGCAGTTCGGGATGCTCGAGGCCTTCGCCCCCGGTCGGGTGGACCTGGGCATCGGACGGGCGCCGGGGACCGACCCGGCCACGGCCCACGCCCTCCGGCGCGGGGCCCGGGGCGCCGGCGGCGAGGACCTCCCCGAGCAGTTGGCCGAACTGGTCGCCCACTTCACGACCGGCTTCCCCGAGGGCCACCCCTATGCCTCGGTGCGGGCGGTGCCCGGCCGGGGGACGTCCCCCGACCTGTGGCTCCTGGGGTCGAGCGACTTCAGCGCCCACCTGGCTGGTGAGCTGGGCCTGCCGTTCTCCTTCGCCCACCATTTCGCCGCCGCCAACACCGACGCGGCCGCGGCCGTCTACCACCGGGCCTTCCGCCCCTCCGAGTCCCGGTCGGCCCCCGAGCTGATGCTCGGGGTGGCGGCCGTCTGCGCCCCGACCGAGGACGAGGCCCGCTGGCTGGCGGCACCGGGGGCCCTGGCCTTCCTCCGGCTGCGCCAGGGCCGGCCCGGGCCCTACCCGAGCCCCGAGGAGGCGGCCGAGTACCGCTACACGCCCTTCGAGCGCGAGGCGGTACAGGCGTGGACGGCCTCGCACGTGATCGGCGACCCGGCCACGGTGGCCGACCGCCTGGAGGAGTTGGCCGAGCGCACCGGCGCCGGCGAGCTGATGATCACCACCATGCTCCACGACCCCGAGGACCGCCGCCGCTCCTACCGCCTCGTGGCCGAAGCGGTCGGCGCCACGCCGACCCCGGTCTAGGCCACCCCCGCCTCGGCGTCGACGTCGGCGAGGATGCAACGGGTGCCGGAGTAGATCGTCGGCAGGCACTTGTTGCAGTGCACGCAGAGGCTCTCCTTGCGGGTGCCGTCCCGCAGTCGGTTGACCAGGTCGGGCTCGCGCAGCAGGGCCCGGGCCATGGCCACGAAGTCGAACCCCTCGTCGAGGGCGGTCTCGATGGTCTCCAGCTTGTTGACCCCGCCGAGCAGGATCAGTGGCATCGACAGCTCCTTGCGGAACTGGCGGGCGAAGGGCAGGAAGAAGCCCTCCTCGAAGGGGTACTCGGGGAAGATCTTGTGGCCCATGACCTTCAGGCCGAGCGCGGCCACCTTGGGTTGGGTGGCGATGAACTCCTTCATGGGCACCTCGCCCCGGAAGAAGTACATGCCGTTGAGCACCGAGCTGCCACCGGTCAGCTCGAGGGCGTCGAGGTGGCCGTCGGCCTCGAGGAGGCGGGCGAACTGGAGGCTCTCGTCCAGCCACAGGCCGTCGTCCACGCCGTCGGCCATGTTGAACTTGGCCGTCACCGCCAGGTGGTCCCCGGCGGCGCGGCGGACGGCCTCGACGACCCGGCGGGGGAAGCGGGCCCGGTTCTCGATGCTGCCGCCGAACTCGTCGGTGCGCTTGTTCAGGTTGGGGCTGAGGAACGAGCTGAGCAGGTAGTTGTGGCCGAGGTGGACCTCGATCACGTCGAAACCGGCGGCGTCGGCCACCCGCACGGCCCGCTCGAAGTCGGCCACCACCTCGTCGAGCTGGGCGGGGGTGGCGCCCTTCACCCGGCCCATGGCCGAGGCGCTGAACCGGGTGGAGGGGGCGAGGGTGGGGTTGGCCTTGCTGCCGGCGGAGGCCACCAGGCCGGCGTGGCCCACCTGGGCGGCGATCTTGGCCCCCGCCCCGTGCACCGACTCGGTGAGGCGGGTGAGGTCGGGGATCAGGTCCTCGGTGAACACCATGGTGTGGCGGTTGACCCGGCCGCCCTTCGAGACGGCGCAGTAGGCCACCGTGGTCAGCCCGATGCCGCCCTCGGCCACCGCGGTGTGGAAGGCGACGAGCTCGTCGGTGACCGCCCCCCGGGGCATGACCCCCTCGAAGGTGGCGGCCTTGATCAGGCGGTTGCGCAGGGTGACCGGGCCCAGGGCGGCGGGCTCGAAGGGGGAGGGCGCCATGGCCGCGACCCTACGCCGTGGCGGGGGTGGCCTCGTCCGGCGTCGCGGTCGCGTCGTCGCGGTGGGCCCGCCAGGCCAGGTGCCCGCCGACGGCGGCGACCACGGCGCTGACCCCGCCCAGGGCCACGGCGGCCCGGGGGCCCCAGGCCTCGGCCACCGCACCCACGATGGGCCCGCCGATCGGAGTGCTGCCCAGGAACACGATGGCCTGGAGGGCGAGGACCCGCCCCCGCATCTCCGGGGCGGCGGCGACCTGGACGATCGCCGTCGAGCTGGTCAGGAAGGCGATGCTCGTCACCCCCACGGCGAGGCCGACGGGGAAGGCCAGGGCCAGGCCCGGGGTGACCGCCAGGGCGAGCATGGCCACGCCGAAGCCGAGGGAGGCGAGGACCACGTCGTCGACCTCGACCCGCCGCCGTCGGGCGGTGCGCAGGGCTCCGACCAGGGACCCGATGCTGATGACCGAGAACAGCACCGTGAAGGTGGCCTCGGAGGCGCCGAAGGTCCGGGTGACGAGGAGCGGGAAGACCACCGAGAAGTTGAAGGCGAGGGTGCCGACGAGGGCCATCATCCCCAGCGGGATGGCCAGGGTCGGCTGGCCCAGGGTGTAGCGCAGGCCCTCCCGGACCTGGCCCCGGCCCCGCTGGGTGGGCGGCGACGAGCGCAGCTCGTCGGGGCGGATGAGGGCCAGGCCGACGAGCACGGCGAGGTAGGACACGCCGTCGAGCAGGAAGGCCCAGCCGTAGCCGACGGTGGTGATGAGCAGGCCGGCGAGCGCCGGGCCGATGACCCGGGAGCTGGTCATCATGGCGCTGTTCAGGCTGACGGCGTTGGGGACGAAGTCGTCAGGGACCATCTCGACGACGAAGGCGCGCCGGGTCGGGTTGTCGAACGCCAGGCACAGGCCGCTCACCGTGGCCAGGGCGAAGAGGGCGCCGAGCGGGGGCTCGTCGGTGAAGGCGAGGGCGGCCAGGGCGAAGGACTGGGACATGGCCACCGCCTGCACCACCATGAGCAGCCGGCGTTTGTCGCTGCGGTCGGCCACCAGGCCGGCCCAGGCGCCGAGCACCAGGACGGGGCCGAACTGGCAGGCGGTGAGCAGGCCCACGGCCACGCCACTGTCGGTCAGGCGCAGGACGAGCAGCGTCTGGGCCACCAGGGTCATCCAGTTCCCGATCTGGGAGATGCCCTGGCCGGCGAAGAACAGTCGGAAGTTGCGGACGGCGAAGGAGGCGAAGGTGGACCGGGGGCCGGGGGGCCTCATCGGGGCCCTTGACACGGCTGGTGAACTTGGTTCATCATCTGAACGTGGTTCAGGATACCCGGCGGGAGCGCCGGCGCGACGCCCGGCGGACCGAGTTCCTGGCCGCGGCCCGCGCCGTGGCCGAGGCCGACGGCCTCGGGGCGCT